>JAICUM010000732.1 GCA_025935855.1 Pirellulales bacterium
CACCGGCCGTCCCGCCAATCGATACATCGTCATCGACTGGGACATGCGCGTCACCGGCACCGGCGCCCAGGCCGGCGTCTTCGGGCCGTTCTTCGGCGTCGAGGCCAACGACGACGCCGACACGCCGGCCGTTTCCGTGCTCGGCAATTTCGGCGTTGATTCCACGACCGGCGACGTCCTGTATCAGTCGCAAGCCGCGGGCGGCATCCTTCTGGAAACGGGAACGAAGGTCACCTTCAACGCGTGGAATAGCTATCGCATGGTTCTCGATTTCCAGACGCATCAGTACATTGGCTTTTTCAACGGCGTGCAACTCGCCGCCTCCACCTTCGTGGACAATTCGGTCTCGCAGCAGCTTAACCATTTCACCGATGCGGATGTCGCCGCGCTCGCTGCAGCGCCCGACTCAGCGTCCATGTCGCAAACGGGTACGGCTTACTTCGACAACTTCAAGGTGACCGACACCAGCGGCATCGTCGCCGACTTCAATTTCGACGGCAAAGTGAACGGCGGCGATCTCGCCGTCTGGAAAAGCGCTTTAGGGACCTCGACCGCCGGCGACGCGAACAGCGACGGCCGCACCGACGGCGCCGACTTCCTCATTTGGCAGCGGCAGCAAGGCGTCGTCGCCGCGAGTGTATCGGCCGTCTCGGCAGTGCCCGAACCGAGCGCCGTGGTCTTAGCCGTTGCCGGCGTTTTTGGGATTGCCGCGCGCCGCCGTGCGTTGCGCTCGGCGGTCTAAGGCGACTTACCCGCCCCGAGCTTTTCAATGAGCGCCTTCGCCTCCGGCTCCTCCGGCCGCAGCCGCAGGCAAATCTTCGCCTCGTGAACCGCCTCCTCAGATTGCCCGGCGTCCGCAAAACAGCGGGCCAACCCTAAGTGCCAATGCACCTGCTTGTAGTCGATGGCGATCGCCCGCCGGTACAGCTCGATCGCCTCCTCAAGCCGGCTATCACGCACTTCAATCGAGGCCAGCGCGGCGAGCTCTTGCGCGTCAGCCGAACCGCTCTCAACTTTCGCGCGAAGCGCCGCTTCGGCCTTCTGCTGAAAATCGGCCGCCAGCATCGAGTAGCGAGCGCTCGATTGGCAAATCGCCGCCAGCCGGCTCAGCCGCTCGTAGTCGCCATCGGCAAGCTGCTCGGCCGCCTCGGGGCGATTGACTTGCATCATCAGCCGCTCTGCCGCCTCATCGAAGTAGCCGGGCTGCAGCTTGACCGCCCGCGTGAGCAAATTGGCCGCGTCGTCGAACCGTCCCTCATTCGCCGCGATATCCGCCGCCGTCATGCAGGCTGCAGGGTCGTACGGCGCCAAGCGCAGGCCGGTCTTGATTAACTCCCGGCCGCGCTCCTGGCCGAGGATCGTCAGCCGCAGCAGGCCTTCCAGTGCATACGGCGGCCCATAGGTAGGACACGTCTGCCGGACGGAGGTGAGCGAGTCGGTAATCTGCTCAATCGCCGGCAGCCCCTCGCGCGGAATTATCGTTTGTCCCGTGCTCGGATCATGCGTGCGGCTGGCGGACTGCCAGCGGTACAAGTTCAGCCAATAGCCATAGACCACGTTGCCGGGCTCGCTGCTCGCCGCCTCGACGGCCGCATCCAGCAGATTGCCATAATCTTCATCCAACTGTTCGACGCTGGCCGACGCCGCCACGTCGTGTTGGATCCGGTTTTCCAACACCAGCGACGCGTAGCGCCACGTCTCGCCGCGACACGCGGCCCAGTTATCCCTCAGCGCCCAGCCTCCAATGGCCAGTATACAAGCGGCGCCTGCTCCGCCCAGAATGCGCGGCCAGAAGGTGTGAACATGCCAATCAGCGACTGCGGCGGCGCTCTTCCGATTCGCCTCCGTTTCCCAGCGGCTCAGCCGCAGTGCCAACGCACAAGTGATGGCGGACAAGCAAAACACCGCGGGAAGACGCTGCCCAAAATCAGTCGCACTGTGAATGCCCACGGCGATGACTCCGAACGCCAGGCCAAAGGCGGCCGCCGAAAGCGCCGTCCGCCCGCGCCGGCAAAGTTTCACCAGCGCAAC
>JAICUM010000303.1 GCA_025935855.1 Pirellulales bacterium
CGATGTTTTGTCCGTCGGAGCGGTGGCCTAGGAAGTTGAAAATTTCGATGTCGATGTCGTAGTTCAGCGTGCGCACGGAAGCGTCGGCGAAGCCGGCGTTGAAGCCGCTCACGTGGGCGGAGCCGAATCGATATCCTTCGGCTTCAGCCGATTCATCGTCCGGGCCTGGATAACAAATGGTCGAGCGCATCGTGTCGGGATCCCAGCCGTCGGTCCAGCCGCGATCGTCGTACCAGGCGCCGATGTCGTACAGGCTGGGGCGGAGCTTCTTCTCGCCGACGACCAAGGTATTGCTGGAGCCGTCGGTGATCTGGTTGAAGCTGATCTTGGTGTAGAAGCCGGTCGTTTGCTTGCCGGGGCTGCAGGTCGCGCAGAAGTTGCTGCGAACGATGACGGCCCAATGGCCGGTGAAGGAGGCTCCCATGGTGTCGGCGGTGGTTTTTCCGACGGCGGTTCTGCCATTGATGGATGGCTCGGTGGTCTCAAATCTCGGTCCGCCGGTC
The DNA here is from genome assembly GCA_025935855.1 of Pirellulales bacterium. GTDB lineage: Bacteria > Planctomycetota > Planctomycetia > Pirellulales > Lacipirellulaceae > Lacipirellula. The sequence goes on from JAICUM010000303.1 coordinate 504, forward strand.
CCGCTCCAAAACTGCTGAGCGTTGCAGGCCTTCGTGCCCCAGTCCGGCATGGGCTTGATCGCGTTTTGGTATTGGGTGATGCCCATGTCGCCGGGGCCGCGAAAGGCGTCGGCGGCGGCGTAATCGGTGAGATACGCGTCGGCGGAGACGCTTTTTGTGGGCTGCCGCCGCGATGGGCAGGAGTACATGGGGACGCTTATCTCCTGCAGTTGCGTTTGATTCGTGATGTGGTAGGTGGTTTGTCCCTCCAGGTAGGGCAGGATTTGAAACTGCCAGCCGAGCCCCTGCTTATCTGGGCCCAAGGGCGAGCTGCCGCCGATGTAATATTTGACGTCGGGCCAGGGTCCGATGCCGCCGCTGGGAAAGACCCTGTGGGCGGCCTCGTGATTGTGCATCGACAGCATCATCTGCTTGACGTTGTTCTGGCACTGCGACCGGCGGGCGGCTTCGCGGGCGGCCTGGACGGCGGGGAGCAGCAGGGCCACGAGCACGCCGATGATGGCGATGACGACCAAGAGCTCAACTAACGTGAACGCGCTGTCGATTCGCGTAATCGTCTTTGGGCGACGATTCATGATTGGACTTTCCACTGAACGATTCGATACGGCTGAAAGTTTTCAGCGTGCCGGCCAGGCTCGATGGCCGAGCCTGGCCAGCCGCGGATGACACGGTATGGCGACGCTCGGCCTAGGCCTGGGCGGCGCGCCTGGCCGCGGCCGTGCGGCGCTGGCGGCGTCCGATGGCTGAGGCGAGGACGACGGCGCCGAAGGCGAGCACGCAGGAGGCAGGTTCAGGAATGGACTGAATGCCGGCGGCTCCGAAATTAGCCTGCCAGGCGGCGAGGCTGCCGACGGAGTTGTCGTTCTGCCACATCAGGAAGTCGGCGCCGTCGACTTTGCCGTCGCTGTTGAAGTCGCCGGCATTCGGTGCGTACGCCTTGACGCTGATGTCGTCGAGGATGGCGCCGGCCTGGTTCGTGCCCTTGGACACGAAGAAGCGTTTTGCGACGTTCGCGGCGGTGTGATAGAAGACGATCGGGTCGCTGTTGACCTTCGCGCCGTTGACGTAGAAGTCGTAGGTCTTGGCGGTGTAGTCCAAAATCATTTTAAAGTCGTACCACTGGTCCGCCTCCCATGAGAGGCCCGAATTGACCCACACGGCCGACCCGGCGGTGGCGCTGGCGAAGTCGATATGCCGGGCGGTGATGTTGCCGTACATGGGCGGCGTGCCGGAGGGATTGGTGACGCCAAAGCGGATGGCCGCGGCGCGCTGACCGCTGCCGCCGTCATTGGTATCGGCGATGCCGAAGAAGACGTTGCCTTCGCGTTCGCCGATGGTGACGTTGTTGCCGGACGGAGCGCCGGACGGATCGGCGCCGGCTCCGCCGGTGAGTGGGCGGGCCCAGAAATCAACGGTCACTTTCGTGGCGGCGTCGAGCGTGTTGGGCGTGCCGAAGATATCGCGCACGAAGTAGCCGGTGGTTTCGACGTTGGTGGTCGGCTTGGTGGCGATCAGGGCCTGATTGCCGCTGTGGACGGGTTGAGCGACGTTGAGGCCGGCGGCGGTGAGCTCGGCGGCGATTTCGTCGGAGGTTTGGACGCGGGGCGAGCGATCGGCGCCACCGAGATCCCAGTTATCTTGGAAGCTAAGCGTCCCTTCGGTGTAGGGAACTGGATTGGCGACGGTGGTGTCGTTTTCGAAGCCGGTGGACCAACCGTCGGTTGTTTGGGCGAAGGCTGGGCTGGCTGAGACGGCCAGCAGGGTAGCCGCCACGAACATCGCGGCGCGAGCACTCAGGTCAATCTTCATCGTAAGCTCCTTATCAATGCAGGCTCTCGAGTGAATGACGAAAAAGAAGCCGCCAGGCGCAGGGCGCGTTGACGGCTTTTGATGCTCAGGAATTTCAACGAACGGACGCCACGCATACAGGGCTCCGCCGAAGCGGCGACGCCTGTTTGGTTGGTCCATGCCCACGCGGATGTGGGCATGGCACGCTTTTCGATTGACATTCTGAACATCAAAAAAACGCTGCCCGCGCCGCGGGCAATCCTGCCCCCACAAGGCCGCCCTTGGCGCGCAGCAGCGTTTGAGACGCTTTTATCGATCGCTGTTGTTGATGGATTGATTTGGCGGTGAATCATGGAACGCTAATTCGATTCTTGAGCGGCAGCGCTCGTCGCGATTTCGGCGGATTTGGTCGCCTCGAAGTGTTGCCGCAGCTCCTTCGCGGAGAGGACGCGGTCGTACACGGCCACATGGCTGATTTGGCCCTGCCAGCGCTCGGGCGAAATGTGCCCGTCCGAGCCGACCGGATTGCGGCCGATGCGCGCGACGCCGGAGGTGGTGCGGCCGACGGGCGTGGGACCATCAGCGCTCCAAGCGACCGGTTTATCGGGCTCGGCGCCGACGAAACTGCGAACTTGTCGCGCTGTCAGGGCGCCGTTCACATAGAGAGTCGGCTGGCCATCGGCTTCGACAGTCGCCGCGAGATGCGTCCAGCGGTGCAGGGCTACGGTTTCGGTTCCCATGACGTCGTAGACGCCGTAAGCAGTCAAATGGACTTTCAGGTCGTCGTTGGGAAAGTTGTACCAGGCGCCGTTCACCAGGCCGATGGCAATGCCGCTGCGCGGGCGATCGAACGTGGAGTAAATGCGGCGCGGGCCGGTGGGACCTTCGGTGGGAAGGACCCACGCCTCAAAGGTGCATTTGCTGACGAGCCCCAGGGCGGCGTTGGCCGTGATGTCGATGCCGTCGTGATTGCCGGTGAATGTGGCGGCGCGCGACGGGCCGGCGGGGGTACGGCCGGCCTCGAGGTTGTCGGCCGCGGCGACGCCGGCATTGGCGACGGTGGAAAGAGCGAGGCGGCCTTCGCTGGTCCAGGGAGCGCCGGCCGAGGCTTGTTCGAGGCGCCAATAGGCGAGCGGCCGGCTCTTCAGCACGGCGAGCTCGTAGGCGGACTCGGGCACGTGGCGGATGAATCGGCCTTCGTCGAAGGGGACGTCGCGAACGGCGCCGTCGGCGGCGACGGAGTTGGCTCGGCCGCGCTGTAGCGTGCGGCTGGGGATGTCGTTTTTCTTGTCGGAGACGAGGGCCACTTCACCGTCGAGGACGTGGATGCTCGTGACGCCGGTGTTATCGACCTCCAGGCCGAATTCGGTGCCGAGGTCTACAAAGGACGCCGTGTCGGATCGAAGGGTGAAGCCGAGGGCTTGGGGCGGGACGTGGGCGACGACGCGGCCGCTGATGAGGCGTGCTCGCTCGGGGGACACCAATTCGAGCCGCGCCGGGCCCTCGATGACGATCTTGGCGCCGGCGGCGAAGCTGACTTCCACGGCGCCGCGCTCGACGAACAACGGGCCGGGGCGAAGCTTTCCGCCGAGGTCGATGGGGCGATTTTCGGCGAGAATCTTGGCGTCGAGAATTTTGGTGATTTCAGCGATGAGCGGCGGTGCGGCAGGGACCGGCTGTTCTTTGGCGATTTGCGGAGCGGCCTTCGGTTCGGGGCGTTGGCCGGTGAATCGGCCGAGCATGACCAGCATAATGGCTGCGGCGGCGAGCGTGGCGTACACCAGCGCGTTGCTGGTGCGCGGCTCCTCGATGCGCATGAGCTTTCGGTCGAGCTGCTCATGCAGTCGGGCCGCCGCCAAGGCTTGGCGCTCGGCGCGTTCTTCTTGCTCGCGCGCACGGCGGGCGGCGGCCATTTCTTCTTCGTCGAGCAGGCTGGCGATGCGGCGGGGATCGACCGTGTCGCCGAAGAACTCATCGCGCACGAGGCCGCGCATGTCCTGCTGGATCAGGACGTCGCGCAGGCGGCTGTGGACGACCGAATCGCGGATGAATTGCCGCAGGTGATGCGGGCTTTCCTCGAGCCACTCGCGCAGCTCGATCACCTCGGCCGGCGTGAGGCCGTCGTCGAAGTAGGCGGCGATGAGTTCCGAGGGGTCGCGCATCAGAAGCCGCCTGCCAGCGGTTTGAGGTCGTGGCGGCGGGAGAGCTGGCGTTCGATGCACTCGCGCAGGGATTGGCGAACGCGGTGGAGCATGACGGAGACGGCGTTGGCGTTCATGCCTGTGGCGTCGGCGATTTTGGCGGGCGTGAGATCGCGGACGTAGCGCAGCTCGAGCAGCTTGCGCGGGCGGCCTTCGAGCCGCTCAATGCAGTTTTCGAGGGCCTGGTGCATCGCGGAGATTTCAGGCTCCATGTCGCCGTACATGTCGGCGAGTTCTCTGATGGCCGTGTCGTCGAACAGGTGGCGGTCGTTGGCGTGCGTTCGCTGGTGATGGAGCAGCTTGTTGCGGGCGATGCCAAGGACCCAGGAGGTGAAGGAGCGGCTGGGATCGTACGTGGTGAACTTGCCGGCGGCCGCGGCGGCGGTTTCCTGGAGCAGGTCTTCGGCCTGGTGGAAGTCCCAGAGGCAGGCGCGGAAGTAGGCTGAGACGATGGGCTGGGCCTTCGTCCAGAGGACGCTGAGCTGCTGGGCTTGGGCCGTCGAGATGCCGCCAGAATCGACCATCAATCGTTTAATGCCAGCGGGGCTGCCGTGAAATTGAAGCGACGAGTCGCTAAGGAGAATTTGCAGGTGTGGCGATAATCTTACATTGAATTTGGCGTAAAAGCTGTAAGTGGTTGGCTCGCGGCGGTTTGCGATTGGCGTGCGGGCTGCGGTTGTTCACTCCCGAAGACGTGTGACGTTGGCAGCTTCGCTCGTTGTTTTGTGAGCCGGGCGGCACCTGGGGCGATTATTCACGCGGGACATTCCGTGCCGCGGTATGACGCGCTCCTCGACTGGGCTGATGGCAAGTCGGACGCGGAATTGGCAGAATACCGACAATGTAAAAACGCCCGCAGTCTGGATGGGCTGGCGGGGCTGTTGTAGTTTGCGCTTCTCTGGACTCGGACCGGTTCAGCCTTCAACCCACGCGATTTATTTATGAATGCGTTCAAGCTGCTGTTGGGAATTCTTGGGTGCTGCTTCGCGGCGTGCTGTTCGGCGGATGAGTGGCCGCAGTGGATGGGGCCGCGGCGCGACAACTTGTGGCGGGAAACGGGCGTCATCACGCGCTTTCCCGAGGGCGGGCCGAAGGTGGTGTGGCGGTCGCCGGTCGCCGGCGGCTACGCTGGGCCGGCGGTCGTTGGCGACAGTTTGTACATGATGGATTACATCTCGGACAAGAAAGAGAAGACCGACAACTTTGAGCGGGAGACGTATTCGGGCGTCGAGCGGGTTCTGTGCCTGAACAGCGAGACGGGGAAGCTGAAGTGGAAGCATGAGTACCCGGTGAAGTACACCATTTCGTACCCGGCCGGGCCGCGCTGCACGCCGGTGGTGGAGGGCGGCAAAGTGTACGCGCTGGGGGCGGAGGGAAATCTGTGGTGCCTCGACGCGGGAAGCGGCGAGGTGGTTTGGTCGAAGGATTTTCACAAGGACTATGGGACGAAGACGGCCCTGTGGGGCTACGCGAGCCATCCGCTGATTGTCGACGACATGCTCATCAGCGTGGTCGGCGGCGAG
>JAICUM010000021.1 GCA_025935855.1 Pirellulales bacterium
CGGATGTTATCCATCGTGGAATTGAAGGTGATGGGCGACCACTGCCAGTTCGCCCCGCCATCGGCCGTGAGCCCCTGGAAGATTTCATAATGCGGCATCGCGACGTTGGTGCGCGGGTCGATCTTCGTCGAAATGAACAGCCGGTCGGGATTGCTAGGATCAAGGGCGCCGAGACCGGTATAGTCGTTCTCACCGCTGTAAAGAAAGCCGCCTGCCTTGGCGATTTCGTGTACGTTCCATTGGCTGCCGTCGAAGCGAGCGTAGAGGAACCGGTGGTCGGTGGCGTCGGTATTGTTGGCCCGCGCGGTGAATAGGGCATACGGATTATTTTGGCTATCCAGCTCCAAATCGGTCGTCCAGGCGAAGGCAAGGGGCGACGTGTCGGTGTTCCATACTTGCGTGTACTCGTTCGGCTTTTTGGCGGCGCCGTCGAAGAGATTGTCGTCGATGACGCTGCCGTCCGAGCCGTACACTTTGCCGTTCTTGATCACGCCGAAGTAGATGCTGTTGTCGTAGGCCCGCGGATGGTCCTCGGTGGTGATGAAGGCAATTTCATCGACGCCGTTCGAGGTGTAGCGAACGTACGGCCGGCTGCCGTCCACGCCGGTATATTTCGGATCCGCCGAAGGAAGCGGCCAATTCAAGAGCCGGCCGGCGAGCGACCAATCCTGGCCGCCGTCCGTGGAAGTCATCACATGGGCGTCTAGATCCAGCGTGCGCGAGATGTCGTACAACTTCCCGCCCTCGGCGGACAGGCTGTAGAGGTTCGAATAGGTGGCGCCTCCTTCGCGAGTGACGGTAATCTCAGGCGACCAACTCGAGATGTCTCCCGGATTGGTCGAAATGCGAATCCGCGTCAGACTATCGGAGTTGTGGCGAGAGTAAGAGGCGACGTATCGGCCGTCCGGCAGCCGCAACAGGGCGGCGGAGTCGTGATCATCAGCCTGCAGGTTGTCGTGCAAGGTGAAGCGGGTGACATCGTTATTCGCGAGGTCCAGCGACGCGACTTCGATGTCGCCGCCGCGCGCGGCGCCACCCGTGCCCGAAACGTTCGCGACGGAACTCAAAATCAGCTTGTTGGCGGTCGTGTCAACGATGGCCCGCTCGTCTTGAAACCAGCACCAGCCGCCGTTGTCGTTCAACGTGATGAGCTGTCCGGCGACGTCGTTAGCGGCGCGCACCGATCCAGGCGCAGCGAGCGCGCAGACGACCAATGTCAACAGCGCCTTCAGGATGGTTGGCCAAAATCTGTTCAAGGTTTCTGTCGAACGGAAATCGGGCATCCGCCCCAATGGTCTGAAGAACAATCAAACGCAGGCAAGCCGGGCGGCGTATTGCCGCCCGGCTGCCCAAGGCGGTCGTTAGCGACGCTGGCCAGCTTTCGGTCGAGCGGCGCCGATGGTGACCAGCCCGCTAACCAGAACCAATGCCAAGGTCGCTGGCTCAGGGATGGCATTGACCTCAATCCCATTCACGTAAACGCTGAGATCGCCCGTGGTGGTGCGGCGGCCCTTTAGGAAAAGTTGGCCCGACGCGTCGGTAACTGCCACGCCGGTGAACTTGTATTGGTCGTCCGTCAATGGCGGCAAATTGACCGTGAAGTTCGTGACGAGGACGGGCGCATCCGCGTTATTGCCGTCGAGCCAGGCGGCCGTCCGCACCGGCGTCGCCGTTCCCATCGTGGCGTCGATTCCGTCGTACGAGTAAATCGAAACGCGATACGCCGTGTTCGGCTGCAACGCGCCGCCGGAAACGTGAAGATCCAAACCGCCCCCGGGCCCGGCGCTTGCGCCGGCAAAGATGAAGTCGTCGTAAAGCTGATTGGTCGTCGGAGCCGTAGTGGGAACGACGCGGTCACGATCGTCGAACGCGCCCGGATTATCGCCGGCCGAGCCGCCGTCATTCGGATCGTGATCATCGGAGACGTCGAACTTGACCGTGTATCCACTGGCCAGCGTCCGAGTCGCCGTGGTGGCTGAAGCGGTCGTGCCGGTGTCAATCGACCAAGCTTCAAAACCAGGAGCCGTGTTTCCCGGGTCGGTGGCCGCCGGGTCGCCAACCGTCCGGTCGTTGATATCGACCGCTAAGAGAGGGGCCGCCGATGCGGCAGCCGGAGACAACGCCAGGCACAGCATGGCGGTCCCACACAAAAGATGTCGATTCATTAGCCAGCGCCTCCAAATAGATCGTTGAAGAGGATACCCAGTTGCGCGCCTCGTTGCCTGTTACCTGTCGCGGGTCCAGTCTAGTAGAAAAAAACAGCGAAAGCGAATGTTCAGCCGGTCAGGCATCGGGAAAAGTGGGCTTCTCCTGCCCCGGCGCCCCCTGCCGTAGCATGCCGTGATGCCGGCTGATTTCATTCGGCGATAAGGCGCGGCTGTAAATCGCGACTTCGTCCAATTGGCCGATGAAAAACCGCTCGACGGTCTCGGTGTACAACTGGCCGATGACCAAGTGCAGCCCGCTGGGCGTCGCCGTGTCGTCCCGGGCGGATTGAGCCAACTGCCCGTCCACAAAGAGCTTAAGCTCATGGCCTTCGCGGACCGCGACGACATGCTGCCACCGCCGCGGTTCGTACTCCCGATTGGAAAAGCACGACACCCCGTCATGCGGATCGGCCGTCAGTTGCGAACGATGCAGGAATCGCAACTGGTTCAGCCGCAGCCAGTCTCGCGGATTTGACGGCCCACACGCCTCAAGCAGCACGCCGTGCTTGTTGCGGTGTACCACCGGATCGAAGTCGCCCACGAAGCCGACCATCGAGCCAAGGTGGTAGTGACTCGGCTTCATCCACAGCTCGATCGTGAAATCGCCGGCGAGCACCTGGTCCCAGGGCTCGTCGCAAAGGATCGAGCCTTGGCGGTTGTTCATGCCCAGCTCAACGGCGCGGTTGCCCTCGGGGCCGGCGAACGCGACTTCGCCCTTCACGTGCCCTTGGTAGGGGGGGCCCATTTCGTTGCGAATCACGCCGCCAGGCGACTGCTCAAACCGCCAGTAGGCGACCGGATGGTCGGCGACGACCTTGCGAACGTATTCCGGCGTGACCGAGAGAAAGTCGCTGTTCATCGACACCTGTGGCGTGAAACGCTCCTCGTGTGCGACCGTCCGGCTGGATTTGATCGAGGCGCCGCCGACGTCGGCGAACTCCAGGGCCTCGCCGGCTTCCAGTGAGACGCTGGCCAGGTCGCTTTCGTTCGAGCGCAACCAGGGCGATTCGACCGTCACCCGACCGCGAAAACAGTGAATCTCCGCTTTGCTGCCGAAGCTGATGAGGCCCACTTCGGCGCGCGAATCGGCCAGCACGCGGCCGAACGTGGTTTCAACGGAAAACGGGCCGCCTTTCAAATCGCCCGCTTTGACGACCACCTTGCCGTAGTTCATGCTCGCCGCGCCCTGAGCGGTGAGGACGACCGAAGCCGGCCCTTCCATCCGCAGGCAAACATCGTTCGAGCTCGGGCCGAGGTGAAACTCGGCAATGCCCTCGAGCAGTTGGAGCGAATCGCCTCCGGCGACGCCGTTCGCTTGGAGCGAGGCCAGCGAATTGCCAGGGCCCCAAACGCAGCCGGTGGAGCTGACCATCGTGGCCTGAATCGCCGGAGCACCGGCGAGGCTGGCACTGTCATTGCGCGTCCACCAAACGCCGACGGCGACGCCCAGGAGGCTCACCGCCAGCGCGGCCCACGTCCAGCCTCGAGCACGATTTTGGCGCGAGGCCGGACGGTGCGGCAATTCTTCAGTCAACGTAGCCAGCGCGGCTGGAAGCCGGGAGTCCGCGGCGTTCCACGCCAGCCAACCCTGCTGGCGTGCGACCGCGAGCACGCATTCTCGGGCATCGGCGCTCTTTTCCAAAGAAGCGTTCAGCTCAGCGAGCTGTGCCTCGCTCGCGGCGCCTTCGCCGGCGGCGAGCCACTGTTCAATCAGTTCACGACGTTCGACGGGGATCATCAATAATGCCGTTGCTTCGTAGATATCAACCACTAGCCGGACTGCCACGCAGTCCGGGAATCCCCGGAGGGCGCGGCCCTCCGGCTAGTGGCGGGTCAGTTCGCTGCCATTGCTCTTCGCACGCACTCCAGGAGATTGTCGTGGAGGCGGCTTAAGGCTCGATAAATGGAATGGATACTTTTGGAGCAGCTTTCCGCGATTTCGGCGACGGAACGCTGGAGGAAATATTTCTGGTGTAACAGGTCGCGGTCGGCGGCCGAGAGGTTTTCCAGGCACTCGCTGAGCGCCTCTTGGCTCTCCTCTTTATCCTCGGATACCGCAAGCGCGTCAGCCGCCAGCGCCTGCCAGGCCTCGTCCGAAAGGGTACGGACGCGGCTCGACTTGCGGCGGTCGTACAACGCCTCGAAGTAAGCAATCCGGCAGGCCCAGGCGAAAAAATTGCTCCCTGGCTGGTACTTATCGAACTTCTCCCAGAGCACCACGCTGGTGTTCTGGAACACATCCTCCGCGTCAGCCCGGTTGACGCACAACGCCAGCACGAATCCGAAGATTCGGCTGGAATACTGCGTCAACAGCCGCACAAACTCTGCCTGCCGGTCCGCCATGGGGTCCATGATAGCCGACCGGGATGAGCGGCGGGCTTGCGCGGTGTTGTGGCTTGGCGCGTAATGCTCCTTCGCGAGGGCTTACGGCGCGCCAAGAAGGATTTTTGCGAAGAAAGCGACGCGGTGGCGCCAATCGCCACATAGCCGAGCCATCCTGGCTCGGTGTGTTTCCGCTTTTCACGAACTCGGAAGGCGCCCATTTCCGCGGGGTTTTTCGAGCTTCCGGCCAGAATGGCCGGGCTATTTGGGCCGCTCCTTGCCCGCAGACGGCGGGCAATCGGCATATCCGGCAAACCGGTCCGCTGCAGGGCGCCCGACCGGGGGACGACCTACACTTTTCCGACCGCGCAGAGGGTGTTCCCGGAAGGACCGGGACGTACGAGCAGCGCCTGGGAACATGCGGCCACAAGTCGGAGCTGAGACGGCCAGATGATTGTCATTGTCGGATGCATCGTGGTGATCAGCGCGGTGATTGCCGGCTTTACTTGGGCCGGCGGCGCTATCGGTTCGTTGATTCAACCGACGGAACTGGTGACGATCGGCGGATCCTCGCTCGGCGCGTTGATCGTCATGTCTCCAAAAAAGGTGTTGGTAGACCTCGTCAAGGGTGTTATCCAGGCGATCAAGGGATCGCCCTTCAGCCGCGCCATGTACGCCGATTTGTTCCGCCTGATGTACGACCTGCTGCGGACGGCTCGTCGCGAGGGACTGTTGGGCCTCGAAGTCCACGTCTCGCATCCGCACGATAGTTCGATCTTCACCAAGTACCCGCGCGTGGCGAACAACCACCACGTGACGGATTTTATTTGCAGCGGCCTGACGCCGCTCGTGGAAGGCACGGCTCGCAAGGAGCAACTGCCGGCGTTATTCGCCGCCGACCTCAAGGTGATCGCCGACGAACACCATCTGCCGACCATGGCCCTGGCGAAAACGGCCGACGGTTTGCCGGGCTTCGGCATCGTCGCGGCCGTGCTCGGCATCGTGATCACGATGGGACACATCGACGGCCCGCCAACCGAGATTGGTCACCACGTCGGCGCCGCGTTGGTTGGCACCTTCCTTGGAATTTTGTTGTCGTACGGGTTCATCGCGCCGCTGGCGGCGCGGATGGAGCTGTTGGGAATCTCGGAACTGGCGTTCTTCAACACGATCGCGACGATCGTGGTCGGCTTTGCCAACGATCTGCCGCCGAAAGTGGCGATTGACCAGGCCCGCCGCGGCGTGGGCTCCGAATTCCGGCCAAGCCGGGAAGAGCTGGAAGAGATCTTCGCGGAAGTGGACGCGACGTAGTGGGCTTGAGAATAGCACCCGGATGAACGCGGATTTGACGGATTTGCGCGGATCAAAGTATCTGTAAAAGGAATTGTTTCATTTTCATCCGCGTCGATCCGCTTAATCCGCGTTCATCCGCGTGCGATTCATTTATTGCCGCGGTAAGCGCGAATATTAATCGATCAAATAGCTAAGCGAGAGCAACCTCAATGGCTGGCGCAGGCGGCGGTGCTTGGAAAGTGGCTTACGCGGACTTCGTGACCGCGATGATGGCCTTTTTCATGGTCATGTGGCTCACCACGCAGAAGGAAGGTGTGAAGGAAGCCGTCGCCGGCTACTTCCGCGATCCGTTCGCCACGTTCAAGAGTACCGAAAAGGGCGCCGCGGCCACCGCGCAGCCAATCACCGATCCGATGTACGGCCACACGTCGCAGCCGCAGAAGCGGCCGCTGGCAATCTCGGGCGACAATACCGATTACCAATTCACGGTCGTGTTCCCGGCGGACGACGCCACGATCGAGCCGGCGCAACTCGAATACATCAAAAACTTCGCGCCGATGATGATCGGCAAGCTGAACCGCGTCGAAGTCCGCGGCCACTGCCTGCGACGCCCGCTGCCGCAGGGCAGCCCCTATAGCGATCACTGGCAGTTGTGCTACGCGCGCTGCCAGGCCGTGAAAAAGGAACTCCAATCGCTCGGCATCGAACGCGAGCGGATTCGCCTTAGCCAGGCGGAGGGGAACGAGCCGCTCGCCCTGAATCTGACGCCCGAAGAGCTGTCGCTCAACTCGCGCGTCGATGTGATTTTGCTTCCTGACCTGGCGGATCTGGCTTGGGATCGGCCGCAAACGGAAAAGCCGCCGACCGCCGCGCCCGAGAATGAAGAGACGATCAACGTTGGCTTGACGGCCCAGCCGGAGGAGCCGACGGAAAAGTCGAAGCACGGCGAAGAGGCTGAGCACGGCGCGAAGACGGAGCATGGCGAGGCGCCGGCGCACGGCGAAGCGGCAGCAGCCGGCGAATCAAAGCCGGAGCATGGGGAGACCGAACACGCCGAAGAAGCGAAGCACGAGACTCCGGCGGCAGAAGCCAAGAATGATGCCGCCGAAAAAGCCGAGACGCCAGCCGAGCCGGAAGCGCCGCTGCCACCCGATGCCATCGGCCCAGAGGCTGAGCACTAATCGTAACGGCGGCTTCCAGCCGCCGAGTCACGCGCGAGGCAAATCATCCACTCGGCGGCTGGAAGCCGCCGCTACGTTGTGGGCGCACTCTTCGGTGGGCACGCTGGCGGGCTGGGAATCACCAGCTTCTGCAATGCCGCCAGGTCATCGTCGGTGGGCACGTCGCCCGTGATGAGTCGCGCCGATCGGTCGTACGTGAAATAATTCCACGCCCATTGGACGAAAACCAGCAGCCGGTTGCGGAAGTTCACGATGTACATCAGGTGTACGAACAGCCACAAGAGCCAGGCGAGCAGCCCGGAAAAGTGCAGCTTTCCTAACTGGGCCACGGCCGATTTCGCGCCGATCGTCGCCAGGCTGCCGCGGTCGTGATAGTGGAACTCCGGCAGCGGCTTGCCGCGCACGCGGTGGTCGATCAGCTTCGCGACGAACCGGCCCTCTTGAATCGCCACCTGTGCGACGCCTGGCAGCGGCTTGTCGCCTTGATGCGTGTAACTGGCCATGTCGCCAATGACGAACACCTCCGGCCGCCCGGGGAGCGACAAATCCTTTTCAACATTGAGCCGGCCAGCCCGATCCAGCTTCGCGCACGAGCTCGCCGCCAGCGCCCGGCTAAGCGGCGACGCCAACACGCCCGCCGCCCACAGCACTGTGCGCGTCGGCCAGCGCTGAGCGCCGGTTGAAGAAGTCAGCTCCACGTCATGCGGCGTGATGTCTGTCACGCGCATTCCGGTTCGAACGGTCACGCCCAAGCTTTCCAAAGAAGCCAGGGCGCTCCTCGAGAGGTCCTCGGGGAACGCTTCCAGCACTCGCGGGCCCGCTTCGACGAGCATGATCCGCGCTTCGGCCGGATCGATGCGGCGAAAGTCGTGCTTCAGCACGTCGCGGGCAATTTCCGCCAAGGCGCCGGCCAGCTCGACGCCCGTTGGCCCGCCGCCCACGATGGCAAAGTTCAACAGCGCCCGCCGTTCATCGGGATCGTGGTGAAACTCTGCCTGTTCAAATGCCGAGTAGATGCGCCCTCGCATGTGCGTGGCGTCTTCAATCGTTTTGAGCCCCGGCGCCAGCTCGGCCCAGTCGTCTTTGCCGAAATAACTGTGTCGTGAGCCGGCCGCGACGATCAGTGAGTCGTAAGGAAAATCTCCCTGATCGGTGATCACCCGCCGCGAGTCCAAGTCGAAGCCGACCACCTCGGCCAGCGCGACCTCGCAATTCTCCTGCTTTCGCAGCACCCAGCGGAGCGGCGCCGCGATGTTCGCCGGCGACAGGCCGCCGGTCGCCACTTGATACAAGAGGGGCTGGAACAGGTGGAAGTTCCGCCGGTCGATCAGCGTCACCGAAACAGGCGACTTCCGCAGCCGCTTGGCGGCGTTCAGTCCCGCAAAGCCGCCGCCAATGATCACTACGCGGTGGGGGGCTCCAGCGGACGACATGCGGCGTTACTCCGGCAACGGCTGGCCCTTGGTCTCCGGCGCGAACGGCAAGACCGCCAGGCCCATCAAAAAGATAGCGCACATCGTCATCGCCGAATAGCGCTCTTTCAGCGGCGAGCCATAGTGGCCGAACACGTCGGACGCCAATTGGGCTGAAAACAGGCTCCCCGCCGCCGCGGCAAAACGACCGAGGTTGTAGCAGAACGACGTCCCCGTGCTGCGCAGCCGGCTGGGGAAAAGCTCCGGCAGGTAGATCGCAAATCCAGCGAACACCGCCAATTGCACCATGCCCAAGAGGAACATCATCCAATAGGCTTCGGTTGGCGTGTTGAGTTTCCAGTACACGTACATCGTGACTATTAGCGACAGCGAAAAGCCAATCGCAAACGAAACGCGCCGGCCGAGCGTCATCGCCGTTTTCGTGAACAGCCACATGCCCAGGCCCGCCCCGAGCATGTTCAGCACATACGCAACCGTACGGGCGTACTCGACTTTCCCGCGAATGAGATCAGCCGGTACTCCCTGCTCCTTGTAGTACGTGTCGAAGACCTTGGTTTGCAAATCGGTGGCGTATTCCCCAATCGCCCACAAGCCAATGACGCCGGTCGAGGCGATGATGGCGCCCACGATCAGGTTCTTGCGCCACCGCTCTTCACGCAGCAGGCCCGCGTAAGGCGCCAGAATGTTGCCGGTCGGCAGGCGGCCTTCGCGCTTCATGCGGAGCCACGGCTCCGGCTCGCGCAGATACTTGCTGGTGAAGATCACGAGGAACGCCGGTACCGCCCCCACCAGAAACATCCACCGCCAGGAGTTGCCGGGCACGATCACGCCCGAACCCTCGAGAGCGTTAAACATGCTCTTGAAGGCGGCGGCGGCGACATTCCCAATGGTGGACAGGATTTGCAACGTGCCGAGGGCGCCGGTGCGCGCGGCGTCGGGCACTGTTTCCGCGATGAGCGCAACCGCCAAGCCGAACACGCCGCCGACGCCGACGCCCGTGACGAACCGGCAGACCGCGAAGTCGATATACGTGCGGCTAAAGAAGGTAAGCCCCGTGAAGATCGAGTACAGCAGTACTGTAAGCGTTAGCATGCGAGCTCGGCCGTGCCGGTCGCCCAAGGCGCCGAAAATCATCCCGCCGATGCCCCAGCCGATCAGAAAGATGGCGGTCACCACCTTGCCCTGGTCCTGCACCTTCGAGTCGCGCGCTTCTTTGCGCTGCGCCGCTTCAGCGGGGTCCGTTACGGGCCCAAGCTTGTGCTCTTCTTCCGCCACAGCGAGTGCATTGAGCGCCGGCACCCGGGCCAGAGAAAACAGCCGCTGGTCCAAGCAGTCGAAGCACCAGCAAGCGCTGGCTACGGCGAACACGAACCAGTGGTACCCGTTCAGCTCGCGATACCAGGCCCGGGATTGGTAATGAGGCGTAATGGTCGTGTTCATAGGAGGCAACGCCTGTGGTAGGGCGAGGCTTCGGCCGCGCAAGTGTAGTCCTCTCGCTCCGCGAGACGCATCCATCTCGCGGAGCGAGATGGCTACACTTGCTCGAGCCTCGCCCTCCCGTGACTAGTTCGACGAGTTCGTTGTCTGGTCGGCCGACTGCTCCGGCAGCGCCCACGACAGTATCAGATTAACCAAATACAACACGAGCGCCACCCCCGCGGCGACTTTCGCAGTAGCCATGGCTGCTTCTACCAGCGTTGCTTCCTTGCCGGCAACCCAGTACGCGATCATCTGGCTAACGTACGCGAACGGCGTCCCCAACATGCGGCCGCCGACGTTCGCGGCAAAACTTTCGCCCGTGCCGCGAAGGTGAAGTGGAAACGCTCGCGGCAGGTAATTCCCCCAAAAGCTGAACTGGGCCACCGTGAAAAACCCGGCGAAGAAAATGCCGATGCCCAGCAGCGTGATGCTCATATCGTGGAAGCCGGGCAGCCAGCCGAGACTCCAGTGCTGATAGACCACGTCATGTCCGCGCGCGAACGCCAGAAAGATGAGCGGCACCGCGATCAGGCCGGGCACGACAAACACGCGCAGCAACTTTCGCCGGCTGGCAATTCGCACGACCAACATCGCCAGCGCAAACCGCCCCACCAACCCGCCGATCTCTTGTGATTTCGTGTAGTTGGCCGCCGCGATGGTGCGAACGCCCGCCGCGGCTCGCGCGGCCTCGGCCTCTGGCTTGCCTTCCCTGGCGGCGGCCATTTTCGCTTGCACCGTGTCGAGGCCGGGTACGATCTGCTGCAGTTGCTGAATGGCGCCGAAGGCCACGCCGTAGCTCGCGGCGACCATGATCGTGGTGATGATCGTCGTGCGGCGCAGCGCCGGCGAAAACAGCTCGCGCAAACTTGGCCGGTGAAGCGTGCCCGCGGCGCGCTTCGCCGCCCATTGCGGCGACTCCGGCAGGAACGGGCGGAAGATGATCAGCGGCAAGGCCGGAATCAGCCCGCTCATCAGCGTGTAGCGCCAGGCCGCCGCACCGCCGCCGGGAGCGATTGATCCGAACATCGAATGAATGCTGGCCAAATGTTGCGGCTGGGCGATCAACCCGTTCGCGACGGCGACCAGCACGCCGCCGAAGGAAGAAAATGCCTGCGTGTAACCGAGGACGCGTTCCCGCTGGTGCGGGTCGTCGAACAATTCGGCCAGCCAGGCCGTGGCGGCGACGAACTCCACGCACACGCCGACGAATGTCGTCGTGCGCAGCACCAGCAGCATCCATAAGTTAGACGAATAGCCGGAAGCGAACGCCGAACACGCGTAAAGCAAGATGCTCCAGGTGAGCACGCGGCGACGGCCGAAGCGGTCCGTGAGATAGCCGCCGAGCAAGCCGAAAATGCCGCCCGCCACGGCGGGCACGTAGAACAGCAGCCCGAACCACTGGGCAAACTGCGGCGTGCCGGGGACGACGCTGCCCAGCTCGCGCAGGGCATCGCGCGCCACCAGCGGCAACATCAACAGCTCATACGTGTCAAAAGCAAACCCGATCGCCGCGATGATGCAAACGGCCCAAAGCGTAAACGTCATTCGCTGCGACATGGGCTCGCTTGGCGCGCCAAGCGCGCTATCAATGGATGGGTGGCACGTCGCTAGGCCGCGACGGCTCCATGTTCCCTGAGCGCGCGGCGGCGGTCAAGCGCCGAAAGCTCCACTCGCGGCTTCGCGCGGGCCGCCTCATCCGGAACCGGCGCCGCTCCGCGCTTCAGCGAAAACGCCTTGCCCGCCGGGCCAAACAACAGCGCCGGCAGCATGATCAGCTCCGCCGTGATGCCCGCGATCAGGATCGTCAGCATCAGCCAGCCGAACCGCTGCGTGGGCGTAAACGAGCTAGTCGCGAACACTGAAAGCCCCAGGCCGTTGATCAGCCCAGCTTGCAGCGTGGCGTTCGCCGAACGTCGATACGAGGCAAGCACCGCTTCATGTCGATTGCCCAGCGCCTTCAGATCGTCTCGATACCACGCCAGGAAGTGAATCGTGTCATCCACCGCCACGCCCAGTGCGATGCTCGCGGCCATCATCGAGCCGATGTCCACCGGAATGCCCAGCCAGCCCATGCCGCCGAACACCACCACAATCGGCAGCGCGTTGGGCAGCATCACCACGAACCCGGCCGCGAGACCGCGGCAGACCCACATCATCAGCGGCATGATCGTCGCGAAGGACCACCACGTGCTTTGCACCAGGCTGGTGAGCAACGCATGCTGCGCTTTGTACACGACGGGGATGACGCCGGTGTACGTCACATCGACATGGTGAACGCCATCGACCGCGCTGCGATCGTCCTTCGCGCGGACGGCGCCAGCCTCGTAAGTCGCGAGAATCGGAATGTTCGCCAGCCGCAAGCGTTCCATCGCTGCCTGCGGGAACCCAGCGCCAAGGATCACGCCGTCGAACTTCTTGAAGCTCGCGAGTTGCTCATCGGTGGCAGCGCCCGGATGAAGCGTCGTCGCCACCGTGCGGACGTTCTTGCTGGCGAGAGCCGCGGCCATGTTGTCGGTCGAAGCGGCATTCTTATCCATTTGCCAGACGACGACGCGGGCGCCTTTGGGATTGCCATGCCGCCGCTGCGCCAGAGCCTTCATCGCATCGACCGACGCTTCATGCGAGGCAAGCACCGGCTCGATGGACTGCCGCACGCGACTGACTAATTCGCCGTGATCGATGCCGTGGAACGCCGCGACGCGCACGCTGATTCGCCACAGCTCGTCGCCGGCCCGCGAACCGGCCTCGGCGCCTTCCACGCGCAGGTAGCCGGCTCGCTCGAAGCCGGCCCTGTTGGCAGCCAGATTCTCATTCGCCACATAGCGGTACGAGTTCGCGGCCCCGCCACTTCCCTGCCCTGACAGCGCCGGCGCAAAACTCGCCGCGCTCATCGTAGCGCCGATCAAGTCTTGGCCTCGAACGCCCAGCCGCCGATCGAGGCTCTCCTGTATGCGGCTTACGAGCTCCAAGCGTTCCAGAAATGTCAGCCGGTCGGCCATCTGCCCGGCCGCCATGCCGGCGGGAGCCGCTTCCCGCTGCACGTCGGTCGGAAACGTGATGACCAGCTCCATTGGCACGATGCGGCCCAGGTGATCTTCAAACCATGCGTAATCCTTGAGCAGCTGGGCGTCTTTGCTGAACAGCTTCAGCAGGTCGATCGACGTCTTCACCTTTGGTAAGCCTACGCACAATAGGCCGATCACGACCATGCAGCTTGTGAGCACTGCCGCGTGGTGATGGCGCACGAATGTGCCGAACAGCGTCCAGCCGCGCGCGCCAAACTCCGGCCCCTCGGCGTCTTTCTTGATTGCGCCATGATTGGCTTTGGAGCGAAGCTCCGGCGGAATCCACGGCCACTTTTTCATCGCCGCCGGCAACACGCCAAACAGAATCACAAGCATCGTCATCGTGCCGATGGCCGAGAACCCGCCGAACTTGGCGATGGGCACGATGTCGCTGGTGAGCAGCGACGCCAGTCCGATCGCCGTCGTGACCGAGGTGAGAATCGCCGGCCGCCACGCGTGGGCAATAGCATGCTCCGGGGCATGCTCAACACTGTGCGCATCAGCCGCCGCCTGCCGGTAGTAGTTAATAATGTGTACAGCGCCCGACACCGCGATGACGTAAATCAACGCCGGCATCGACATCAGGATCGCGTCCATCCGGCTGCCCAGCAGCGGCACGGCCGCTAGCGACACCGCCGCGCTCATCACGCCGCACATGAACACGATGAACGTCATGCGAATGCTGCGCAGCGACCAATAGGCCAGCGCCACGCTCAGCGCCGCCGACAACCCCGCCAGCCGCAACAGCGTTTTCTGCCCCTCTTCATCGATCGAAACATTGTCGATCGGCGGGCCGCCCAGGCGCACCTCATGCTCGTTAAGGCCGGCGGATTTGATCGCTTGGAACAAACACGACGTGGGCCATTTTTTCCAGCCCAAGCCCAAACCCTTGAACGGCCGGCCAACCACGAGCCGAAGATTCGCGGCGGCGGCCTCCGTCAGCGTCGCCACGACGCACGTCTGCTTGCCGTCGGGCCCGATGAGCGAACCTTCGAGCCGCGCGATCGCCTGCTTCTGCGAAAGCTCCGCCGGCGGGGCCATCAGCTCGCGCAGTACGTCGCGCGCGCTGGTAACCGATTTGAATGCCGCACGGTCTTCGCCTTTCACTTCGGCCGGAAGTTGCACCGCCAGCAGCGCCTTGGAGAGCTTCGCAATGCGCTCGTCGTCCTGAGCGCCCGAGGGATCATCGCCCAGTTCGCAACCGTCCCAACTGACGATTACAAACTGGTCCGCGACAAAGTGCTGCCGAAACCAGCGCAGCTCGATCGTCTCCGGATAGTTCTTCGGCAGCCAATCCGAAATGTCGTTGCGGTTGCCCTTGATCGCCTTCAGCGCGCCCCACCCGGCCAGCGGCGTGGCCAGCGCGGCAATAACGAGAATGTGTGTCGCGTAGCGCGTAAGAAAAGACGGCTTGCCCATGCGCGAATCCTTGCGTCCCAGTGCGGCCCATCCTGGGCCGAAGTGCTGCATTGTGTCGGGCAAGGCAAATTGGCTCAAGAACAGTCTTGCCGCTAGGCGCCGCTGCAACCGAATGACGCGAAAGCGATCTTGACGGGAGGCCGCCTCCGCCCCTACTCTTCCGCCCAAGCTGGCGCGGGAACGGAGTTTATCGGCAAGCGGTTGCTTGTCAGTCCAGCCCAGCGTCCACTCTTCCTTAGAGGAGATTCCACCATGGGTCAGCAAGCCAACACCGGCAAGAGCACCAAGCAGCAGCCGGCCGGCAAGGGTCAGCCCCAGCCGAAAAAGGGCAAGTAAGCTTGCCAGCCGCCGCGCGGACCGCAAGGCCGCGTCGGCGAAAGGATGATTACACAGCAAGGCGCCACGGCATCCGCCGCGGCGCCTTGTTTGTTGCGCTAAATAAATGTGGCCGGCGGCCAACGGCCGGTTTGCCAATGATTGCGTCGGCATTGTCGCCCGTTTATTCTGGCAACTTCACCGGTCGCCCGATGTTCGACCGATTCGACTACTCTATCCGGTTGGGGGTTCGCATGTCGTACGCAGTCCGTCGCAATGGATTTGGCCTCGCCACGGTCGGCGTGTTCACCCTCATTCTGATCGGAACCGTCGGACGATCCGCTCATGGCCAGAACGCCTTTTACGCCGGCATCGCCTATTCGCAATCGACTGGCAAGATTGGCTACACCACACGGCAAGCACGCACCGAGGACGAAGCCCAGAAGCTCGCGGCGCAAAGCTGCGGCACGCCTGACGCCAAAACCTACATCTGGGGTCCGGACCAGTGGGTCGCCATTGCCGTGGTCGACGGCACCATCGGCACCGCCGGCTTTGGCCGCGGCGATACGTCCGACGAAGCCCAGCGCAAAGCGCTCGACGAATGCGTGAAGCGTGCCCGTGGCGAAGCATGCCGCGTCGCTTTCTGCATTCACAGCCAAGGCATGCGGCCGCAAGCGCTGATGTCGATCGCCCGCGATCCCAAGCTTCCGCCGCCCACTCCCAAGTCCGGCTTCTTCGCCGCGATCGCCTACTCGCCATCGACCGGTAAAATCGGATCCACTTCCGGCAAGGCAAAGTCGAAGGAAGAAGCTCAAGCACTCGCGCTGAAGAACTGCGGCGCCAAAGACGCCAAGGCGTTCATGTGGGGCGAACAGTGGATCGCGATCGCCGTGGCCAATGACCTCAAGGGCGTCGCCGGCTTCGCCCCCGGCGCCACGCGCGAAGCGGCCGAGCAAGCAGCGCTCGCCCAGTGCAAGCGCTACGGCCACGGCGCGGCCAGCAAGATCGCGCTGAGCCTCAACGCCGCAGGCGAACCGGCCGCCAAGGATGCCAAGCCGCAAGTCGCAAAATCGGCGCCTGCCGCAAATTCCAAAACGCCCACAGCGGGAAAAGCCCCTGCAGTCACGCCGGCAAGTGTCGAGTCGCCTGCGGCTAAGAGCACGCCAAAGAAATAACGTCAGCGACGCTCCATCGTTTCAAGTACACTGGCGGTTTATGCAATGGTCCCATGCCGCCAGTTCCGATGACGCCGCGCCGCTCGCCTTGGCCTATCAGCCATGCTGCTTGTGCGGCGTCGAGGACGGCATGCCGGTCGCCGTCGGCGAGGATTTTGAGTACCACACTAGTCGCGACGCTTTCGTGGCCATGCGGTGCGGCAGTTGCGGGCTGGTCTACCTCAATCCGCGTCCGGCGGATTCAGAACTCGACCGCATCTATCCGCCAACCTACCACGCATTTCAATTCAACGCCGAAAACTTCGGCCTCGCCCACCGAGTCCGCTCGCGGCTCGAAGCCCGGCGGCTGCTCTCGTACTGTAGGCGCCTGGGCGATACCCCGAGGATTTTAGACGTCGGCTGCGGCGACGGATTTCACTTGCAGCTGCTCAGCGAATACGGTCGCCGCGGTTGGAAGCTCGAAGGCGTCGATGCCAGCGAACGCGCCGTCCAAGCGGCCCGCGACGCCGGCCTCGACATCCATCTTGGCACGATCGAATCGGCCGACCTGCCGGCGAATGCGTATGACCTCATTCTGCTCATCGCGACGGTCGAGCACGTCGCCAATCCGTCGGCCGTGCTGAAAGCCGCCGCGCACTTACTAAAGCCCGGCGGCCATGTGGTCGTCGTGACAGACAACACTGCCACGCTAGACTTCCGCCTGTTCGGGACGCGGCATTGGGGCGGCTACCACTTCCCACGGCACTGGAACTTGTTCGACAAGCGTTCGCTGCGGCTGCTCGCCCAGCACGCGGGGCTTGAAGTGGAAATGCTTTCCACCGCCCTCAGTCCGGTCAATTGGGTGTACTCGGTCCGCAATCGGCTCGTCGATCGGCACGCGCCGCGGTGGCTCGTCGAGCGGTTTAGCCTGAAATCGCCCGTCTCGCTTGGCGTATTCACCGTCCTGGACGGTATACTCAACGCCCTTGGCCGCGGCGCCCTGCTGAAGCTCGTCGCGCGAAAGCCGCGCCACACCGCCGACGCCATCCAGGCTGACCGTCAGCCAAATCAGTCAGCCCCGGTTGAAGTCAACGGCCACGCATGAACGACGCCTTGCAAAAACCTGTGGCCGTCATTGGCGCCGGTATCGGCGGCCTGACCGCCGCTCATTTCCTTCGCCGCAACGGCGTCCCCGTAATGATCCTGGAAGGCGGCAAGCAAGTTGCCGGCATGGCCAGCTCTTACGTGGACGACCGTGGATTTCACTACGACTTCGGCGCCCACTTCATCACCAACCGTCTCGCTGCCGCCGTCGGCATCGGGGGACAATGCCGCGATGTGCCCTACTACGGCGAAACGTTTTTGGTGAAGGGCCGACAGTACTCGTATCCGCTCGGCCTGCTTGCCACGCCGCGCTATGTAGTGGGCGCGCTAAAGGCCAAAATCGGCGGCCGCCAAGGCGAACCGCGCACCGCCGCCGACTGGTTTCGTCAAGAATTCGGCCGCACACTTGCCGACGAGGTGAGCTTGCCCATCCTCGAAGCCTGGTCCGGCGCGCCCGCCGATCAGCTCTCCGCGGCGGTCGCTCAAAAACTGCAGAACTCGATCGGACGCACGATTTACCTGCGCTTCTGCAGCCGACTGCGTCGCCGGGCGATCTCCATCGGCTACAGCCAGGAGATGCCCGAAGGGCCGAACGTGTGGCATGTGTACCCCGAGCACGGGGTGTCGCAAGTGTGCGAGCGACTGCTGGCCGACTTGCGCGACGTCGTGGAACTCGAATCGCCCGTCCAGCAAATCATCGTCGAGAATGATCGCGCCGTCGCAATCCGCGCCGCCGGACGCGAGCGCGAAGTCTCCGCCGTCGTCAGCACCGTGCCGGCGCCGATTCTACCGAAGCTCGTCACCGGAACCGATGCGCTAGAACCGCTCCGCCAATTCCGCTTCCGTCCGATGACGTTCGTCTGCCTGCGATTCGAAAAACGCGGCATCCTCAGCGACACGGTCCTCTGGACCGCGGCGGCCGGCTTTCCCTTCTTCCGGCTCACCGAAACGCCCCTCTCCATGCCGTGGCTCGCGCCTGAAGGCAAAACGCTCATCACGTGCGACATCGGCTGCCAGGTCGGCGACGAAATGTGGACGATGGACGACGCCGCCCTGGGCGACAAATGCGTCGACGCGCTCGAGTCGCTCTATCCTGGCGTCCGCCAGCACTACTCCGGCTGCCGCGTGCTGCGAACGCCGATTGCCTACCCCGTGTACCACCTCGACTACGAAGAGGCCCGCCAACGCTTCGCCGCCGGCACGGGCGTGGACAATCTCTATAGCATCGGCCGCAACGGCGAGTTCGCCCACATCCTCATGGAGGACGTCTACTGGCGAACCATCAGAAAGATGAACGAGTTGCTGCGCAAGCTGCGCGGCGCGCCTCCGACGCCGGCCACCGCACCGCGGTTTACCTCGGCGGCTTCCGGGCAACTCGCAAGCGTTTAGTCCGGGCGGCCGCCCGACCGCTTGCAAGAATCCACGGTCGACGAACAATACAATCTGCCGCTGCATCGCACTGCGCACTGCGGCAACGGGCGATTAGCTCAGTTGGTTAGAGCGCTACCCTTACAAGGTAGATGTCGGGGGTTCGAGTCCCTCATCGCCCATTTGATCGTAAGCCCTGCCGAATCTTGCGTTTAAGATACCTGCCGACGGTCGGCAGTGCGGCGTTTCCCCCGGGCGCAATCCGGTAGTACTACCGGCATGGCGCCACAATACCTTGGGGAGGCCTGCACTATGGCGAGACTCGGAATCAGCGACCGACCTTCCTACCGTTTACACAAACCGACCGGCCAGGCGGTCGTGACGCTCAACGGCAAAGACTTTTATCTCGGCCTGCACGGGACAAAGCAAAGCCGCGCCGCGTATGACAAACTCACCGGCGCATGGCTTGCCAACGGCCGCCGGATTCCCGACGATCCAGCGCAGGCGCCAGCGATCGAAGTGCTAACCGTCGTCATGCTCTGCGCTCAGTACCTTCGCCATGCGAAGGCGTACTATCGGAAGGATGGCGAGCCGACCAACACGGTGCTTTCCATCAAGGCGGCGATTCGCTATCTGCGCGATAAGTTCGGCTGCCTCGCCGCGGAGAAGTTCGGCCCGCTGGCGCTGCAGGCGCTGCAGCAGCGATGATCGATGACGGCCTGAGCCGCGGCTACATCAATGATCACACCGGACGCATCAAGCGGATTTGGAAGTGGGCCGTCTCGCAAGAGCTTGTCCCGCCGGCGACGTATCAGGCGCTGGCGACGAGCATCTGACCAGGTTACAAGTGACGCTGCGGCAAATGGCTGCCCGGCCCGACGACGGAGACG
>JAICUM010000679.1 GCA_025935855.1 Pirellulales bacterium
CGACGCGCTGGCGGCGGAACAGCCCATTCTGGCCGCTCTCAACGAGAAAAGCGGTCCAGCGCGTATAGCGGGCAAGGCGGTCACGGCCGACTATTTCAAGGTATTCGCCACGCCGGCCAAACTCGGCCGGACCTTCACATCGGAAGACGACCGGCCTGGAGCCGAGCCTGTCGTCATCATCAGCCACGCCGCCTGGCAAACCTATTTCGGAGGCGATCCCGGCATCTTGCGCCGGCGCGTCATCCTGGACGGTGAGTCCTATGGGATCATCGGCGTTCTCCAGCCAGGCGCTTTCGATCGTGACCAGACCCAATTCTGGAAACCGCTCGTCTTCACTCACGATCAGTTATCCAGCGAAACGCATTGGCTCACCGTTTATGGGCGTCTCCAGACTGGCGCCACGGTAATCCAGGCCAGCGAACGAATGCAGGCCATCCACACGGCCTTGGTCGAGACGGCGCCTATGGAAGATCGCGAAGGAACGATTGTGATTGAGCCCCTTCAGCGCTTCCTTGTGGGGCCCAATCTGCACCGGTCGATTTCGGTGGCTTTCGGCGCCGTCTTTCTTGTCCTTCTGATCGCTTGTGCGAATATCGCAAATCTCCTGTTCGCACAAGGTGCCACGCGCAGGACAGAACTGGCGGTTCGAGCCGCTCTAGGCGCAGGCCGGGGCCGCTTGGTTGGACAACTGCTCACCGAGAGCTTTGCGCTGTGCCTCTTCGGGGGCGTGGCGGGCGTTGCCACCGCGTGGCTCTTGGTCCGCCTCGCGACACCCTTTCTGTCGCAGTCTCTCCCCTTCACTGCCGACGTCAGCCTCAATCTGCATGTGCTTGCCTTCGCAGCGGCAGTTGTGTTGGGCGTTGTGCTGCTTGCCGGAGTGCTTCCCGCCGTGCAAGCCTCATTCGGCAATATGACGGAGTCCTTGAAACAATCGGCTCGTAGTTCATCCGGCACGCACATCCGTGTGCGCCGCGCCATCGTCATTGGCGAGGTTGCTCTGTCGCTCGTTTTGGTCTGCGGGGCTCTTCTCCTGGCCAGAAGCTTGCTCAAGCTTCAACAACTCGACACGGGCGTCCGTCTCGAAAATGTGATCACCATGTCCGCCGACCTCCCGATAGGCGCGTACGCAACGCCCCGGAAAGCCGCACTCTTCTACGAAGCGGTGACGCAACGGCTTCACTCTACGCCGGGAGTGGCGAAGGTTGGCCTTTCGACGTATTTACCGCTTGAGTGGATTAGTAATGGCGAGGCAATGCAAGTCGCGGGCGCCGAAAAACTCGTGCGGGTGCGGTTCAAACGTGTCGACCCTGGTTATTTCACTACGCTTGACATTCCCGTGCTGGCCGGCCGCGGCATCACGAATCGCGATCGCGCGGGGTCACCACGCGTTGTCGTCATCAACCAAGCCCTGGTCGCAGCACTGGCAGACGTTGCCGGCATGAAAGACTTTGTCGGGGAAATGGTCCGTTTGTCATCGACAGATTACATGGAGCGTCAGCCGCTCATGTCGGAGGTCCAGATCGTCGGGATCATTCGAAGCGAACGTACGGCGTCTCCTGGCCGTTCCGATCCGGCTGTGGTGTATGTGCCCCTGGCGCAGGCGCCAAGTCCACATGTCAAACTCCTCGTTCGCACCCGGGAGGAGCGGATCGCCATTATGCCGGCCATTCGGCAAGCTGTACGCGAAATCGATCCCAACCTGCCGCTCGGGGATATTGCCACAATGCAACAAGTCCGGAACCGTACACTCACTGGCGCGAGCCGTCCGGCTTGGCTTATTGGCGCCTTTGCTTTCGTAGCAGTCCTTCTCTCCGCCATCGGCCTTTATGGCGTACTCGCTTATTCAGTAACACAACGGCGCCGGGAGCTCGGTATCCGCATGGCATTGGGGGCCCGCCCGGGCGACGTCCTCTCACAGGTATTGCGCGGCGCGCTGAGCATGGTCGCCACAGGCGTTGTATTCGGATTGCTCGGAGTTTTTGCGCTAACAAGGGTCATGGCAAATCTGTTGTTTGAAGTCTCGCCGCTCGATCCTCTTGCGCTTGCCATCGCATGCGTTTCGATGATGCTGATCGGCCTATTTGCAGCATTCCTCCCGGCCAGCCGCGCGGCACGTGTCGACCCGATCGCCACCCTGCGCGACGCAGGCTGAATGGCCGCTGCAACCGGCCACCGCCGCCACGTGGCGTCCGCCCACTAGCGGCGTTGCTCAAGTCGCTATACAGCCGCGCATAGGTAAAAAAAGGGCATAAGGACTCCCGCGAGGCCGTCGCAAGCATTAAAAAGTGCAGCCGCTGTGGTGGCGCGCGCTTTAGCGTGCCGCGGTGAACTTCAGTTCGCCGAAAAGCGGGCAGTGAACTGCCCGCCAGCACGCTA
>JAICUM010000241.1 GCA_025935855.1 Pirellulales bacterium
CGAACGCCGCCTTGGCCGCTTCAAGCCCGAGCAGGCCGCCGCCGATGACGACGCACCGCTTCGAGTGGCCGGCGAAGCTGATGATGTTCTGCAGGTCTTCAATCGTGCGATAGACAAAGACGCCTGACTTTTCCACCCCCGGCACGGGCGGCACGAACGGATAGGAACCCGTGGCCAGCACCACAAAGTCGTAGGCAATCCGCAATCCGCGCTCCGAACGGACGAGCCGCCGATCGCGATCGATTTCACTCGCCCGATCGCCGAGGTGAAGCTCCACGCCGTTCTCGGCATACCACTCTTGCCGGGCCAGCATCAGCTTTTCCGCGTCGCGATGAGCGAAGAACGACGTTAGGCCCACGCGGTCGTAGGCGGCCCGCGGCTCCTCGCAGAAGGTGACAATTCGAAATCGTCGCGCCCGGTCGAATTCAATGAGCCGCTCGCAGAACCGTTGGCCGACCATGCCGTTGCCGATGACAACGATCGTCTGCTGCCGTGGTGGTTCTGGCTGGGTGCGCATGAACTTGAACGTTGGAGTCGATTCCTAGCGTCCGAGTCAGTTCCGCCAACTCCTCACTCTTAGCGGCGCCTGAACGCAAGCGCGGCGCCGATCGGTTCAGATTTCGCAAAGCTTCGGATGACCGAAGCTCATTCCGCGAATGGCAAAAGACGCAGGTCCGGACACTGCCGTCTGGTTACGCACGCTCGCCCAGGAGTTAAGCAGCAAAGTCGCAGCACCAAATTCTCGATGCAGCACGCCATTCACAATCGCTCAGCAATCTCAGCCATTTTTCGATCGGCGCCGCCGCGAGGTCGCTTTGGAACGCCGTTTTCTTTGCGAAGGGTGGGTTGACCCGACTCGGGCGACTAAATTGTGCCGCGAGAAAGTTATCGACCGCATGCTGCCGAACCCGCCGCA
This sequence comes from Pirellulales bacterium, assembly GCA_025935855.1. Classification (GTDB taxonomy): domain Bacteria; phylum Planctomycetota; class Planctomycetia; order Pirellulales; family Lacipirellulaceae; genus Lacipirellula. The sequence continues at coordinate 917 of JAICUM010000241.1, forward strand.
CGATTCCAGAGTGTTCATCGTTGATGAAGACGAACACACACGCGGCTCCGTGGGCGCCCTGCTGGATGGACTCAGCTTTGAAATTCGTAATTTCAGTAAAGCCGCCGCGTTTCATCGCTTCTATCGGCCACACATGCGGGGATGCTTGCTGCTGGGCATCCGACGGTCGGCCCGAAGCGGTTTGGAGCTGTATGAGCGATTGCTGAATCAGGGCATGAAGCTGCCAGTCATCGTTCTTGCGGCACACGGCGATGTCTCGACCGCCGTGGCGGCAATGAAGCTGGGCGCCCTTGAATTCTTGGAAAAGCCTTACCAGCTTGAGAAGCTTGTGGACTTGGTTCGCAAGGCGATGGAGCTTGACGCCCAGTGGCAGGCGCGCGAGGAGCAATTCACGAGCGTTGCCGCGCGAGTCGCCAGGCTAAGCCCCACCCAGCGCGACATTGTCGAGATGGTCCGAGCCGGAGAAACGAACAAAACGATCGCCGCCAAACTGGCTGTCACCGAGCGCGCCGTCGAGATGCGCCGCTGCACGATCATGCGGAAGCTTGACGTCGGCAGCGCCGCCGAGCTGATTAGCCTAATCACGATGCACAAGACGCTGGCCGAACTTCGCGGCATGCCGAGATGCCGCCTGTGCGGTTAGCTCGCCGAATGGCGGGCGTCGTGGTTGGAGAAACGGCAAGCTGCCAGCGACGTCGCTCGAATTGCGTGCCGATGAGTCCTCCGGAACAGTGGCAGCAGCACAATTGCAAGAAGCATCGAACATGGCTCCGGCGCCGGCGCGGCAGGCGCGCTCGCGGAGATGTTTTGCTGCCAGACGAGAAAATCGGCGCCGTCCACAAGGCCGTCGCCGTTCGCGTCGCCGGCGTTGTGATTCGTTTGACCGGCGAGCCCGAAGCCGGCTTGCCAAACAGTCAGATCGGCGGCATCGACGTGGCCATCGCTATTAAAGTCGGCGGGGTTTGGGCTGGAAGAAACAACCGACAAGAAGACCGTGACATTGCCGGGATTCAGGCTCCAGGCAAGCCCCGGCGTCAAGGCCGGCAGATCAAACGAGCTAAACATGCCGCTGGCGCCGCCGCTAGCCGCGAGGAAACCGAAGCTGTCTCCAAGCTGCGGAACGTATGTCCCTCCGCCGAGGTCAACGAGTCGAACCCGGAGCGTGCCGCCGAGCGCGGCCATGCCGTCAACCAACAAACGATCGTATTCTAAAGCGCCGTGTCCGCCGATGTCGATCTCCAAGGCGCCGGATTGTAATTTCAGATCGCCCGCAATGTGGGACGATCCAACAACGTCGCCGGGCGCGATGACTGCTCCCTGATTCACCAGGTCGAAGCCCACCATGTCCGCGCTTAATATGCCGCCGGTCAATTGCAGAGCGCCGGACGCGCCCGGGCCCTTGTCAATGCCGTGTGTCCGAAGTTCTCCTCCGGATAGAACATACTCGCCAACGCCCGTTCCGAACTCGCTCAGAATGACATGATCAGCGGTGACGATTCCGCCAGTTTGATTGAGCAAGCCAGTGCCGCCGGCGCCGATGATCAAATTGTCAAGGATGTCTAGGCGCCCCGCGGTCACATTCATCGTGGCGGTACTTGAAGGAGAATTCGCGATCAGCACATTTCCAGCGCGTTGACCGATCGCGTCCACGACGACGGTCGCATCGTCGATCAACGCCGCGTCGGCTCTGCCGGGCTGCCAATTGGAACCAGCCGTCAGCCCATCGCTCGTTCGCCAGTTCGTAATTTGCGCGTAGCGATTGTTCGTTGCGCCGGTGAAGCGAATTGGCGCCGGCGCGCGAACCTCGCCCATTTCGTTTAGGTATTCGACCACGTTGATGTATCCGTCATTGTCGAAATCCAGCTTGCCGTCGGCGGCTGAATTCGGGTTCAGGCCGCGGGCCAGTTCCCAGGCGTCGGGCATGCCGTCGCCGTCGGTGTCCCAGCCGGCAGGACGCGCTGTCGATGCCGCGCCCGTAACGCCAGCCAATTCCGCCGAGTTCGGCGCGGCAGCCCCCACGCCGCTTGGCGGGCCGGTGTTGTTCACCACGTTGTTTACGACACGCGAGTCGATTGCGTCGCGAGACCACCAGGAATTGCCAACGTAGTTGAGCACCTGGTCGTACGCGGCGAGCGCGGATTGCGTCGTCACCGGCGCCGTATCGAGCGGCGATGCGAGTTGCGTGAGCGTTTGCGCCGGCGAACCCAAGGCTCCGAGCTGGAAGGCCCCCCAGCCCAGGTCGGAACCGTTGGGAACGCCCCCGGGATTCACGGCTTTATCCGAGTCGATCAAGTTGCCCGACTGGTACACGCGCGTGTCGACGTTCTTATCGACAGTGTATGCCTTATTGGCGTTCGACAGCGTGCCGGGGCCGGCGATGAGATAATTGCCGACATAGTTCACGTCCGTGAATTCCCGCTCCGGTTCACTGCTGCCGCCGGTGTAGCTGGCACGGTCGCGCCAGTTGTAAATGACGTTGTTGCGGAAGTCCGCGGTTAGCGTTTCGGCGTTGTACGTTCCGAACCGGGCCTGGCGACTGACGTTGTTCGCGTACAGGTTGTGATGAAACGAGACGTTGGAGTCGATTTGCGGCCGGATGAGCGAGCCGTAGGCGTGCGTCGCCGTGAGCGCGTCGGCGATGATCGAATACTGAACGCTGACATTGGTATTGTTGTTCGCCACGGACAGATCCTCGTCCTCGGCCCATGAAGCGGATACATGGTCCAGGATCATGTTCGTGGCCACCGTGTCGCCGGCGCCGCTGCCGCCCGCGAAGGTGATCGCATCCTCGCCGTCCCCCGTCCCCTTCCGGAATGTCATGTAGCGCAGAATGACATTACTGGTCAGCGTGTTGTTGCTCTTGGTGATTTGCGTGGTGTTTCCGTAAACAACGACCGGGCTCGGCGCCGTCTGGCCGGCGATGTAGATATTGTTGACGGACTTGATATCGAGACTGCCCTGCGTGAGCTGAAACGTGCCGCCGACGTCGAACACCACGACGCGGTTCATGACGCCCTGCTTCGGCGAGTTTGGATTGGCGTAATCGTAGAAAGCGCCACGCAGCGTGCCGACGGCCGGCTTGCCGGTGGACGGATTGATGGCGTCCGCAGTGGTCGTAACGTGATACACCGAGGCATTGGAGAACCAACCGCCAGCGGGCGCCGAACCGGTAAAGGCGCCGCCATAGCCCTCGGCGCCGGGAAAGGACGGCAACTGGGCCTCGGCGGCGTGGCATGCCGTGAAGGCGATGAGAAACGTGGCAATGAGCGGGAGGCGAGGCATGTGAGAAGGCCAAACGTCAGGAATGAGCAATGCACAAGGGGAAGCGGATGGTCGTCTGTAAAAACAAAGTACGCCGTGCTCCGTACCGGTTTCGCCGGTGGCCGCCGGCTAGCGCCGCGGTGAAGACACAAGCGATGAGTAAGCTCGCAGGCTCAGGAACGGCGGCGGCAGGCGTGCTAGGGGCGGCGGCTTGTTGCCAAAGTAAAAAGTCGGCGGCGTCCACAAGGCCGTCGCCGTTGGCGTCGCCAGCGTTGTGATTCGTTTGATTGGCGAGTCCGAAGCCGGCTTGCCAGACGGCCAGGTCGGCGGCATCGACGCGGCCGTCGTTGTTGAAATCGGCGGGAATCGGAGGAATAAACTCAAAGGCGCCAACGTCCGGTGCAACGCCGCTAAAGGGCAGCCCCACGTCCACGCCGGCGTTGATTAAATGACTGCCGGACTTCAGCCGCATGAAGTCGAGCACTGGCAGGCTGCCATCAGCTTGCCGCGGTCCTACGGCCGGCCCCATCGGGTACACGGGCGTGGTGACGCCGCTGCGGTCGCCGCCCGTCCCAGCAGGGTGAAAGCTCCCATTAGCAGTCACTGGATCCACGGTCGAAACGAAATCGGCCGCGCTTGCTGCTAAGCCCGCCGGCGAACCGCCCGGTCCGGCAAATGTATTGTGATCGGCCGTGTTGCCGGCCATTACCGTCACATTGCCGCTAAAAGAGATGTTGTTGCGGAGCACGTGATGCGTCGGCGGCGACGCGGTCGTCGGATTCTCATCAAACTGAAAGTTCTTGCCGCCGTTGATGGCGGCAGTGACGTTGTACACTTGCACGCCATGTGCAATCGTCGGGGGGTCTCCTTCGAGCTGCGTGGCATTGCCGTTCACGTCGACGCCATTGGCCGCGTTGCCCCATACCAATAAGTTTTCGAGCACGTGCGTGCCGCTGTCATGCCCGAGCTTCAGTCCATTGCTGTCCCCTTGATATCCGGCCGGGTTGTTGAACGCGGCGGCGATACCGTTGTGAAAGGACCAGGAATTGGTAACCGTCACGCCGTTCTCCGCTTGCCAAAAGTCGAAGCCGTCGTCGCCATTGTTGAAGGATCGCGCGCCAGAAATCACGTTGCCGGCGCCCAAGCCACGGAACTTCACGGCAAAACCGTCGGCATTTTCGCCCAAGCCGCCGTAGTCGAAGTTGCCGTAGGAGTCGCAGTTCAGGATGAGGTTGTTCGAGGGATGGCTGCTGCCCGAAATCTGAAAGCCGGTGTCCTGATTCTGCCGCGAGACGACCTGCTCAACGACGTTGTTCGATCCGCCGATCGCAATTCCGTTGTCCGCGGCGTATTGGATCGTGAGCCCCTTGATGTGCCAGTAATCGCCGTTGAGCGACATGCCCTTTTGTCCGCTGTTGCTGTTGCTGTAAGTTTCGCTGCGGAAGTCCAAGACCGGAGCCTCCCCGGGATACGCGAACATTTTGTATGGGTTGGCGGCCGTGCCGTCCTTGCTGCTGCCGATCGAGACGGTGCTGCTAAGCGTGTACGTGCCGCCGCGAACCCAGATCGTGTCGCCCGGCGTGACAGTGCTGATGGCTTTGCTGAAGCTGGCGAACGGCGAGCCGATCAAGCCGTTGTTCGAGTCGGCGCCGCCCGGCGCGACGTAGTACTCGGAACCTACCGCGCATGAAGCTGTTCCAAACCAGAACGGCGCGAAGGCGACAATGTAGGAGAGCTTGGCAGGGCTCATGCGACGTCGAGGATCAACGCTCGCCCGTGCCGGAAGCTGGGGCGAGCTGATGGAGATAAACTTCAAGGTTGGTGTAGCCTTCCTTGCTCAACGTGTCGGTTTGAGCGTCCTTCGGATCTGAGGCGTTCAGCCCGTGCAAGCGTTCAAAGTCGTCGGCGATGCCGTCTTGATCGGCGTCGAAAGCTTGTGGCCGCTTAACGACCGGCAAATCGTCGATGCCCGGTAGCGCGCCGTCGGCCGTGCGGAACTCTTCCTGGCTGTCGATGATTTTGCCGGCGCGGTGCGCGACCGAATCAATCACGCGGCGATCAACTGCATCGCGCCACAACGAAGCGCCTGCTGAGTGCATGACGCGATCGGCGGCGGTTGGCGCGGATTGAATGTCCGACTTCACATCGTCAATAAAGTTCAATGGCTCGCCGTCGCTGATGAGTTGGTCGCCTTCGCCGAAACCGTCGAACGCTTTCTTGACTTGTTCCGGCGTCGTCACTAGCTCGCCGTTAGGCTTGTCGTCTTGGTCGAGGTCCTGCCAGTTGCCGCGCTGATACACCAAGGAATGGCCCGGCGTCCCTTCACGGAAAAAATACGTGGCTTTCTTCGCCGGACCGCAAATGTAGTTGTTTCCGATCAGATTGATGCGCACATCACCCTTCTCGCTGCGGTGGGTCGCCTGGTCGCCCCAATCGTAAATGACATTATTGACGATGTTCACATCCGTGCGACGCCGCTTGTCTTCGCTCACGCCGCGCGGCAAGAACTGCTGTCCGCCAATTGAGGGGTTGCGCGCCCGGTTGTGCGCCCACAAGTTGCCAAATAGCGTGTATCCGCCGACGCCCGCCTGCTGATCCTCCGGCGTCAGTTCGCCGCGAATGAGCGAACCATAGCCGTGCGGCCCTTTGGGATGGAACGAATTGTTCAGGCTTTCGGCGATGATGCAGTTCTGGACCGTCACTTCGCGCGACAGCGTCACCGACAGCGTCTCATCCATGCCCCAGGACGTGGAAAGGTGATCGAGGATGACGCGCTCCACTCGGCCGACGCTCACACTGTTGGCCGAGCCCGCGTCCAGATCGCCGGCCCCGCCGGACTTCGTGTTGCCTCGGGCATTGAGGTCGGTCGTGCGGAACCGCAGATAACGAATGATGAGGTTCTTGGCGCCGCCGATGTTCGTCGGATAACCCCAAACGGTGACGCCGCCAGGCGAAGTCTGACCGGCAATCGTGAGGTCCGATTTGCGAATCTCCAGCGGCGCTTTCAGCTTGATGGCGCCCGAGATGTCGAAGACGATCGTCCGCGCCCCGTCGGCCGAGCGCAGCGCATGGCGAAAGCTGCCTTCGATTTTCGCGTCGCCTTTATCGGGATTGTAATCCTCCAGCGTTGTGACATGGTACACGTCGCCGCCGCGGCCGCCGCTGGCCGCGGCGCCTTGGCCGACCGCGCCG
>JAICUM010000116.1 GCA_025935855.1 Pirellulales bacterium
CGTTCGCCGCAGCGCGGCCAATCGCCGCGCGAGTGAAGCCGGAACAATGTTTGCCCCGCCAAACGTCGCATCAGTCCGCCGCGACGTTCGCACGGGCCGCCGCAAGGATCAGGAGTACCAAGCATGAAGCGCCGTTTTCGGCTTCCCGCCCTCAAGAAGTTCGCCCCCGCCCTGGCGCTCGCGCTCCCCTCGGCGATGATCGCCCCGGCCTTCGCCCAGGCGCCCGCCGGCACCGTCGAACCGATGGTTCGCGTCGCGGCGAACTCCACCCCCGACAAAGCCGCCGCCGAAGTCGCCGCTCGCATCATTCCCCCCGCTGCTCCGGGCGCGCCGATCGATCTCACGCAGCGGCCCGGCGAGCACCCGCTCATGCCCGCCCTCCGCTTCGCCCAGGAAGGCGTCAAGCACATCGACGCCGACATCCGCGATTACTCCGCAATCCTCTACAAGCAGGAACGCATCTCCGGCGAGCTGCACGATCAGGAAGTCGCCTTCGTGAAGGTGCGCCACCAGCCGTTCAGCGTCCACCTGTTCTTCCTCGCGCCGAACAAAGGCCGCGAGTGCCTGTACGTCGAAGGCCCCGCCGGCACCGACGGCAAGCTCCACGCCCGCGACTGCGGCTTCCGCCGCAAGCTCGGCGTGTTCAAGCTCGATCCCGAGGGCAAGCTCGCCATGGACGGCCAGAAGTACCCGATCACCAAGATCGGCGTCCGCAATCTCACCACCGAGCTGATCACCGTCGCCTCGAACGACATCAACTACGGTGAGTGCGAGGTCCGCAACGCGCAAACCGAAATCGGCCCCGCCAATGGCGCCAAGCGCCCGGTGACGCTCATCGAGGTCACCCACCCCACGCCGCGCAAGAACTTCCGCTTCTATAAAGCGCAAGTCTTCATCGACAACGAGCTTCGCGTCCCGATCCGCTACGCCTCGTACCTCTGGCCCGCCACCGCCGGCGGCGACCCGCCCCTCGAAGAGGCATACACCTACCTCAACCTGAAAATCAACAACGGCTTCACCGACGCCGACTTCGACCCCAAGAACCCCGAGCTCTTCAAGAACTAGCTAAACTTCCTCCCCTTGATGGGGACGGGTGTTCTGCGCAGGGTGCCACTGGCATTTTGCCAGTGGAAAGCGGGTACACGCCAACCACCAGCGACAAGTCCAAGTAGGCTGGGTGCTCGCACCCACCTTCACGCGCCCGTCAAAAAAATACTACGAAATGGCGCCTAAGTGCATTGCCTTCGTCCCGTTAGGGACCGCACGAAAATAGCCCAGCACTTCCAGTGCTGGGTCAGCGCCGAGTGAAGTTCGCATAGTCCCGGCGGGACGCCTGAAGAGCGTGGTATCAACCTGCCATCGGCCGTCCCTTCCCGGACTAGAGCATCGTGCTTGATGCCATTGCCCAGCACTGAAGGTGCTGGGCTATTGTCATATGTCCCGCCGGGACGTCACGGATTGGGGAACACCTGCGCTTGCCTGCTGTCGCCGTCGGCCTGACAGCTAAACTGCGAGGCATGAGGCTAGCAATCATTGCCCTTCTGGTGTTTGTCGCAGCCGGGATGATGGGAGCCATGATCGGAATGGCCATTGGGCGTAAGCAATTCAGCATCCGCCAGTTCCTCGTCCTGACCGCTCTTGTCGGATTGTTCACCGCCCTAATGGGCGCCTTAGGCCATCGGTAATCCAATCGAGAACGCCGCGTGCCACTGCTGGCTCGTCCAGCAGTGCGATTCAGGTACACGACGTCCATCACGGCGTCACCGCCTCATCCCCAACCTCCCGAATCCACGTCACCACCTCCCCGCGCAACCGCTCCAGCGCCGCCCGATCCTCCGCCTTCTCAGACCCAACCAAATTCACCGTCTCATACCGATCAGCTTGCGTATCGTACAGCTCCTCCTCCGGCAGCGCGGCCGCCGTCAAGAACCGCTGCGACGGCTCCGTCAGCTTCCCCTCCGCATCCAGTTCCTTGAGTAGATTCCACACCGGGTACTGCCGCTCCTTGTACGCGTTCGCCAGCAGCAGCGGCTTCCCCGGCGTGAAATTGCGAATGTACCGGTAGCGCGCATCCCGCGCCGTCCGAAACCTCAGCACCGTTTCATCGCACCGGTCGCGCGCCCCGAACACAATCTCACGCGCGCCTTGAGCCTTCGACCCAAGAAACACTCGCCCCTGCATCGCCGCGGGCTTCTCAACGCCCGCCCACGCCAGCGTCTGCGCCGGCAAATCAATCGCCTCCAACAGCCGGTCGCTCACCGCGCCCGCCTTGTAATCCCCTGCCGGCTTGAGCTTCTCCGGCCAATACACGATCAGCGGCACCAGCAGCCCGCTGTCATAACAAAACTGCTTCCCCCGCACGTGCGACTGCCCATTGTCGCCAAAGAACACGACGATCGTATTGTCCGCCAACCCATCCGCCGCGAGCTGCTTGAGCACCAGCCCTACCTTGCGGTCCAGCTCGCTCGCCGAGTCCAGGTACCGCGCCCAATCCTTTCGCACCACTGGATGGTCCGGGTAATACGGCGGGATCTCCACCTTCGCCGGATCGGCCAGCTTCGGCGCGTGGTACTTCCGATGCGTCGCCTGAAAATTCACTTGCGCGTAAAACGGCTGATGCGCCTTCAAGTCGCTCCACTTCGCCGAATCAAACGCCCGCTCCGGCCCCACGAAATTCCAATCCGTCTTGCCCGTCCCGCGAAAGCCCACCTCCACCGGCAGCTCGACCACATTCGCCGTGAAGTACCCCGACTCGCGCAGCCACTCGGGCAAGACCTTCACGCCCTCCGGCAGCGGCCGCTTGTCATTCGCCGCGGTCCGATGCTCCTGCGCATGAATCGTCGTCTGATACATCCCCGTGTTAAACGCACTGCGGCTCGCCGAACACACGGGCGCCGTCGTAAACATCCGCGTGTACCGCACCCCCCGCGCCGCCAGCCCATCCAAATTCGGCGTGCGAACTTCCTTCGTCCCGTAACACCCCAAATGCTGCCCAAAGTCCTCGGCAATCAACCAAAGCACATTGGGCCGCGGCGAGTCAGCCCGCGCGCCGCCAAGATTCGCCAACAACAACAAAAGGACAAACAGGATGCGTTTCATAAAATCTGTTGTACTCCAAAGATCAGAATCTAGCTCCCCTCTCCCCGGTGCTCCGGGGAGAGGGGCTGGGGGTGAGGGGCTGGCGCTACGCGCAGTCGCCCGCCCATCCCCAGCCGACTGGGGAGAAGGGAGCCAGATAAACCTAGATTGATCTAGCTCCCCTCTCCCGGTACTCCGGGAGAGGGGCCGGGGGTGAGGGCATACCCAAAAACAAACTCAGCCAAAGCGAGATCCGGGCTTGAGGAACTCTGGCCCACAAGCTGACATCCCGCGCTCCCCCCGCTATAATCCACCCCCAGAACTCCCTTCTCGCTCCTCTCATCAACCGCGATGCGCCTCGCTCCTTCCCAAGAAGGCAGACGGCCCCCTCGCTCGTTGGGCTTTACGCTCATCGAGCTGCTCGTCGTCATCGCCATCATCGGCGTCCTCGTCGCCCTGCTCTTGCCGGCCGTGCAAGCCGCGCGCGAAGCAGCCCGCCGCACCCAATGCCGGAACAACCTTAAGCAGATCGCGATTGGCTTTCACAATTTCGAATCCGCGCGCCGCTACCTCCCCGGCCACGGCGGCGAGCGCGAGCCGCGCGGCGTCGATTTCGGCGCCCAACGCACGGCCTTCGCCAAAGGCATGAAGCCCGCCGGCAATTGGATCATCCAAACGATCGCCTTCATGGAACAACAGCAGCTCTCCCACGCGCTGCTGGCCGTCGCCCGCGGCACGGCCACCGTTCAAGAGCGAAAGCAAGCCGTCGTCTTCCCCGTGCCGTCGCTCTACTGCCCCTCGCGGCGCGAGCCGTTGGCTTATCCCCACGTCCAACCGGAGCTGAACACCTTCGGCCCCGTCGGCGCTCGGACCGACTACGGCATCAACGGCGGCGCGTCCAACGCCGCCGGCAGCAACGACAACAACGCGGCGGGATTCAACTTCGTCTTGGAGTTCGACGGCGTCTGGTCCATGGGCCGCCGCATCGCGATGAAGCACGTCGTTGACGGAACCAGTAACACCTATCTCGTCGGCGAGAAGTCGATGGACACCGCCCACTACACCACCGGCCAGGACGTTGGCGACCGAGCGCCCATTGCCGGCGTAAATGACAACTTCGGCGCCGCCAACTCCTACGTCCGCTTCGCCGCGCGAGCCCCCGTCGAAGACATCGCCAACAACTGCCACGCCTGCCACGCCTTCGGCAGCGCCCACCCCGCCGCCTGGAACATCTCCTTCACCGACGGCTCCGTCCGCTCCTACGGCTACACGATGGACTTCCAACTGCACCGAGCGCTCGCCTCGATCGACGGCCAGGAAGTCCTCGATTCCACCGACTGACGCTAAATCCCATTCTGGCTCCCCTCGCCCCGGTACTCCGGGGAGAGGGGCTGGGGGTGAGGGAGAACCCAAAACAGGCTCAACCAAAGAGGGGCCGGGGCTCAGGGCAAAACCAAAAACAAACCTCTAGCTCCCCTCTCCCCGGTACTCCGGGGAGAGGGGCTGGGGGTGAGGGGCGAACCCAAGACAAACTCAATCAAAGAGAAACCGGGCGCGGGGGAGCTACCCCAAGCCTCAATCATCCATCCGATCCGAAAGAATCTTCCCGCTCTCGGCATCCACTTTCAGCTCATACTTTTGCCGACCGCGGCGCGTTTCAAACTCCCATTTGCCACGCTTGAATTCCGCGCTCACGATCGCCGCATGGCCCCGCCGCTTGATGCCCCGCAGCAGCTTCGAAAGCTTCATCGCGCGGCTGGACGGCGCCGGGTCCGTGTCGTCGCGATGCGTCGCGATCGTTTTCCCCGTCGCCGGATCAATGTGCAATTCATACGACTCTTCACCCTTCTGAACATCCACCTCCCAGTGCCCGTCGTCGATTTCCGCCTCGACGATCGTGTAGCCAGACTTCTCAAGCGACTCGACGATCTCATCGAGCGGCTTGAACTCCCGCGCCGGCTTTTCCTGGGCAAGCGCCGCCGCGCTCATGCAACCCACCAACAACACGAACCATCCCACCAGGGCGTAACTCAGCGTATCCATGGCGAAAACTCCTTCTGTAAAACTTCGCTTGCCCGATTGATTGACCATGCTTCGTGGGCACGATCGCTCACGACTCTCTGTCCTGCACGCGCCGCCGCGGCCGTGCTTCTAAACAACTCTACGAACCCGACGTGAGACCTCCGTGAAGCGAAGATAAAATCCCCTTTATCTACAAACGCGACGCCCTGCGGCCCGGCCTATAATGGCTCCATGAGCATCAAAGTCCTGCTGGTCGAGGACGAACGCGACCTGGCCGACTTCGTCACCCGCGGCCTGCGCGAAGAAGGCTATGTCGTCGAAGCCGCCGCCGATGGCGTCGCCGGCTGGCATTTCTTGAAGCGCGGCCAGTGGGACGCCGTCATCTTGGATTGGGGATTGCCCGGAACCGACGGCCTCACGCTGCTCACGCAATTCCGCGCGAAAGATAAAACGACCCCGGTCCTCTTGCTCACCGCTCGCGATGCGGTTCCCGATCGTGTCCGCGGCCTGGACAGCGGCGCCGACGACTACTTGTGCAAGCCGTTCGCGTTCGACGAGCTTCTCGCAAGAATTCGCGCCCTGGTCCGCCGGCCCAGCCAATCAACCGCGCGAACGATCGAGCAGTTGGGCGTCACCGTCGACCTCGAAACCCATCGGGCCGAGCGCGACGGCGCCAAGCTGGAGCTCACGGCCAAGGAGCTCGCGCTGCTCGTCTTCTTCATGCGCCACCCCCGCCAGGTCCTCACCCGCAACCGCATTTACGAACAAGTCTGGGACGAACGCTACGACGGCATCTCCAACACCCTCGAAGTCCACGTCAAGGAGCTCCGCCGCAAGCTCGAGGCTCACGGGCCGCGGTTGATTCACACCTTGCGCGGCCAAGGCTACCGGTTCGAGTCCGCCGATGAAGACGAGGACGCCAGATGAGTCTCACCAATCGGTTGCTCACCTACCTGTTGTCGCTCTTGGCCGTGGTTCTCGCCGGCTTCTCGTTGGGCATCTACATGCTGGTGGACCACTACCTGGAGCGCGAAGGCCGCGAACGGCTCTCCGCCGCCATGAGCACGCTGGTCGGCTCACTCGATATCGAACTCGATTCCGTGGAATGGGAACCCGCCGATCGCAACCTCTCGCTGCCGCACGGGCCGCTCGGCGAAGACGTCTTCTGGATCATCACCGACATCGACGGACGCGTCATCGACCGAGCCAGGTCATCAAGCGAGGCCGCATCCCTTGAGCAGATTGCCGACGCGCCCGCCGAGCAGGCGCCTGCTGAGTCGATCCAATACTTCAATGGCTGGCATTATCTCCAGCGCCGCATCGTCGCCGCGGCCGCGGTCGTCAATGTGCATCGGCCGCGCACTCAGGAAGAGATCGAAAAAGGCGAATACCCCGCCCTGGTGATCACCGCGGGCATCCCGCAAGCCAACATCGAGCGCACGACGCGCACCCTCGCCGCGGCGCTCGCCGGGTTGTCAATCGCCCTGTGGGCCGCGTGCTTTGCCGTCGGCAAACACATTTGCCGTCGCGCCTTGCAACCGGTCATCCGCATGGCCGACGCCGCCAAGGCCATGAGCCCCGACGACCTGCGGCAGCGCTTGCCGCCGGTCCCCTCAGGCGACGAGCTGCAAGTCATGCACGCAGCCTTCAACGGATTGCTCGACCGGCTCGAAGTTTCGTTCCAGCAGCAGCGACGGTTCACCGGCGACGCCTCGCACCAGCTGCGCACCCCGCTCACCATCATTCAAGGCCAGGCCGAGGTTGCGCTGCGCCGCGAGCGATCTCCCGCCGAATACGCGGAAGTCCTGCAAACGATCCGCCAGCAAGCCGCCCGGCTCCATGAACTGGTGGAGAACCTCCTCTTCTTGGCGCGGCCGCACTCAGACTCCAACGCACCAACGCTCGAACCAATCCACCTCGCCGCCTGGCTCGATAACGTTGAGCGCTCCTGGCAAGACTCGCCCCGCGCCGCCGACATCCATTTCCAAAATGCCGACCATACGCTGTTGGCCGAAGCGCACAGCGGCATGCTGACCGAAATTCTCAACAACTTGCTCGACAACGCCCTCAAATACAGCGCCCCAGGCGACGCCGTGACGGTCCGCGTTCGCCAGTCGGGAGACTCGGTCGCCATCGCCGTCGAAGACCAGGGCATCGGCATGACCGACGACGACCTCAAGCACCTCTTTCAGCCCTTCTTCAGATCCGAAGCGGCCCGCCGCCAAAGAACAACCGGCGTAGGACTGGGCCTGTCGATCGTCAACCGCCTCGCCGCCGCCATGAACGCCCGCGTCGAAGTCGAAACCCGCGAATCACAGGGCAGCACGTTCACCCTATGGCTGCGGCGCGCAGCCAATCCAACCCCTGGCTCCTCTCGCCCAGTACTCCATGAGAGAGGCCGGGAGTAAGAACTCTTGCCTCTACACGAATTGGGCGCCGCTGCTGGCTTGCCCGGCCGCGCGCCCGAAGTTCGAGTGTCACTCTGAATTTCAAAAACGATACACCCGCGAGCGTACGGCCTTGTGGTTCAACAACACTGGCCCTGATGATCGCTCATCCCGAGACTCGCGCGCCGCAGGTGGCCAAAAACAGAGGCTGAAACCACCGCTCTAATCTGCTAAAATAAGCCTGCATTTCGCACCGGAACAATTCGCCTTCGCAGCAGTTTCACGCGTATTTTCTCGCACAATCCGCGCGCATTACACCTCGCATGTCGTTCACCGCTCACTGCCGTTGTCATGCTTCGTCTCGCGGCGCCTCAGCGCGGCGCCGTTCGACGTCCGCAGCCGAGTGCGCGCCATCAAAACGGATCTCCGCTGGGCGATTAAGTCCCTCGTCGCGGCTACCGCGAGACAAAACCCTTCGTCGCGCAGCCGCACACAAAGGACGGTCATCCTCAGCACTTACGCTGCACACGCTGAGCGCAACTCCAACAAGAAGCGACTTTAGTCCAGGCGCCCCCCTGTTTCACCCGTCGGCCCACATCCCAAAAGTCCCAAAAGTCCTCGCCCTCCTCCTGGTCACGGTCGCCATCCAGGCGCGCGCCGCCGACTTCAACTTCTTCGGACGATCAGGCGACGCCATCGAAATCAACCTCGCCTCGCTCCCAGGCGTCCCCAGCGGCGCCACGTTCTCCAGCCTCAACCTCAGCGGCTTTAGCGGACACACGGTTCTCACCAGCGATACGCTCACCGCGCAGACCTTCGCCAACTCCGGCCGCTTTTGGGTGTTCCCCAATCCAGCTCGCGACACCGCCGCGCTTGGCGACGCAAATTCTGCGGCCCGCGGCTTCCAAGGCACGCTCACCGGCAGCCTGCAGGTCAACGGCGCCAGCCGATCCTTCAGCGTCACCGTGCAGCCCGGCTATACCGGCAGCGGCCCAGGTTCGGTCGGTCAAAGCGCCGAGAGCGTCAACGACCCGACGAACAATCCGCTCTATGTCGCCGAGCAGCAGCAGCGCCTCCGCTATTTCGGCTTCGTCAGCCAAGGCGGCGCCCCGGTCGTCATCGACGGCGACTTCGGCCCCGCCACCGACACAGCCACCCGCACCTTTCAAGGCTCGTTCGTCGGCGGCGTGAACACCACGCAAGACAACGTCGACGGCATCATCGGCCCCAATACGGCCGGCTGGCTCAACGCCAAGAACGCTCCCAACTGGGGCGAGCTGATCGATCCCGATCCGCAACGGCCGGGCACGTTTTCCATTGCCGGCATGATCGGCGCCTTCGACATTACGCCCGGCGCCGACCCCGGCACCGGCGCCCGTACAGGCCTCACCCCTCAGCCGGAACGATTCGGCGTGAACTGGACCTTCGACCTCATCGCCAAGGGCGCGGCCGTCGCCAAGGCCGCCACCGGCCGCACACAGCGGATCAACGCCATCTCAATGGCCGATGGTTACAGCTCGTCAGCGATCCACGAAACGCATCGCGTCGGCGAGGACATCGACCTCGGCACCGATACCTCCACCTGGAACTGGGGCAACGGCGTCCTCAGCAGTGAGGAGCAAAAGGTCGTCACGCACGCCCTGTCGTTCGTGAACGCCAATGCCACCGGCCATGTCATTCGGTTCATCACTTCGAACCAAGACATCTACGACGGAATTCACGCCGGCAGCCCCAGCACGCCGCTGTACTACGATACGTCCGGCGTCCATCTAAACCATCTGCACATCGACGTCGGACCTCCCACGAGGCAGGCCGGAGTCGCCAATCTGCCCGGCGACTTCAACCTGGACGATGTGGTGGACGGCCGCGACTTGCTCCTCTTCCAGCAAGGCCTTGGCCTGACGTATCGTGCCAGCGATTACGCTCTCTGGAAGTCAAACTTCGGCCGCAAAAGCGCCGAAGCCGTGGCGGTCGCCGTTCCTGAACCGGCCAGCGCCTACCGCATCGCTATTGCTGTGGCCGGCTTAGCAATCGCCCAACGTCGCAATCCCCGAAGAACTTCACGCCGCCTCGGCATCCGGCGGCGTAGCATCCGCTCGGCCCTCCTGACGAAAGACCGCGCGTAAGGAATCCCAATCGAGCGTCAGGCCGCCGCCGTTCGTGCGGTGCTGCTCCTCCCACGAATGTAAGAGTTCCATGCACGCGTGGTCGATGTACGTCAGCCGATCCAGCTCGACGTGCAATTCGGCGCCGCCTGGCACCTGCTCCAGCGCCGCGGCCAATCGCGGCAATCGCACAAACGTGGCGGCGCCCGCCAGGTGCAGCGCGTAGCGATTGTCGCCGCCGGATTCCAACCGCACCTTCAGCCGCGAGAACGATTCGAGCAGCTTAAGCGCCGCCAGCGCGATGCCCACCAGCACGCCAGTCAGCAAGTTCTCGACGACGATCGTCGTCATCGTCGCCGCGTAGATGGCGGCTTCACGCCAATCGACGGCCAGCAAACCTTTAAAGTCCTGGAACTTCACCAGCTTGTAGCCGGTGAAAACCAGCACGGCGGCCAGGCTCGCCGTGGGGATCATCTGCAGCAGTCCGCCAAAGGCAATCGCCGCGAGTCCCAGCCACACGCCGTGCAACATGGTCGAGAGCCGTGTTTGTGCGCCGGCGTGTACGTTAGTCGAACTGCGCACGATCACGCCCGTCACCGGCAGGGCGCCGATAAACCCGCAAACGACGTTGCCGAATCCTTGAGCCTTGAGCTCCCGGTCGTAATTGGTGCGCATCCCTGGCTTAAGCTGGTCGAGGGCCGTGGCGCTCAGCATGGTCTCGGCGCTCGCTACCGCGGCGATCATCAAGCCGCCGACCAGAAGCTCTCCCCAAGGGGCGCTTTGGATTGTTTCAAACCGCGGAAGGCGAATGTCCTCGGCGATGTTCGCCGGCAGTTGTACGCGCAGCACCGGCAAGTCCATTGTCGCGGCCACCGCCGTCGCCACGACGATGGCCACGAGCGGGCCGGGAAGCAGCTTGAGTTTCTTCGAGGCGAATTTCTGCCAGAGCAGAATCACGGCGATCGTCAACACGCCAAGCCGGGCGGCGAGATGGTGCGCTCGGAGTTGCGGCGGCTCGCCTTCGACGCGAAGTGCGTTGCCGACGGAATGGGCGGCATTCACGCCGATGCCTTTCCACACAGCCTGCGGAATCGACAGCAGATTCTCGAGGCCGGTGCCATGCGGCTTGTCATCCACCATCACGTGGAATTGGCTCGCGAAGATCAAAATGCCGATGCCGGCCAGCATGCCCTTCACCACCGCCGGAGAAACGGCGCGAAACCAAGGCCCAAGCCGCAACGCCCC
>JAICUM010000459.1 GCA_025935855.1 Pirellulales bacterium
ACGGCGCAGTATCTGAAATTCTGGTGTGCTTGCCGGTCCCCGCGCGTGTCGCTCAATTCATTCCACATCGAGATGCTACTCGCGTCAGAGGGTATTTGCCGGGGCGTGAAATCCTACGCGGAGTGCGTCGCTGAGGCTTTCCAGTTGCTGGCGAAGAGCGCGGCGCGCTCGATTGGCGGGCGATTGCGACATCCGATGTCCTTTCTGTTCGATTCCGTAAGTTTACGGCGTAAACCGCCGCTGATATAGCCCGACCATTCTCGTCGGGCGCCAAGCCAGGATGGCTCGGCTATGTATCGCGGCTACTCGGCGCGGGCGCGGGCGACTATCATAAAGGGTCCGCCCACGCCTATTCGCAATTCCCGCCATGGCCGTTCCTAAAGTCGTCATCCTCGGCCGTCCGAACGTCGGGAAGAGCAGTTTGCTGAATTGGCTCGCGGGACTGCGCCTGGCCATCGTCGAGGACCGGCCCGGCGTCACGCGCGATCGCGTTGAGTACCTGATGTCCCACGAGGACCGGTACTTTGAGCTGGTGGATACCGGCGGCATTGGCGTGCAGGACGAGGACAATCTCACCAAGCACATCGAAGACCAGATCCAGACGGCCATCGATTCAGCCGCGGTCATTCTGTTCGTCGTCGACACACGAGCCGGCCTTACGCCGCTGGACGAAGAAGTCGGCCGCCGGCTGCGGAACGTCGACGTGCCGGTGATCTGCGTCGCGAACAAAACCGACGACGAAAAAATGGACACGCAGGCCGCGGATTTCTACCGCCTCGGCCGCGGCATGATCCAGCCGGTGAGCACCAAGCAAAACCGCAATCGCACGGTGCTCTTAAACATGATCTTGGAGCGCCTGCCTGAAGAATCGGCCGACGATGCGCCGGCCGGCGAGCCGGAGATGAAAGTCGCGATCGTCGGCCGCCGGAACGTCGGCAAGAGCACGTTCGTCAACACGCTGGCTCAGGCTGAACGGATGATCGTCAGCGAAATCCCCGGCACCACCCGTGACAGCGTGGACGTGCGGTTCGAACTGGATGGCAAAAGCTTCGTCGCTATCGATACGCCGGGCATTCGCCGCGCGAAAAGCCGCGGCGCTTCGATCGACTTCTACGGCACGCATCGCGCCCAACGCAGTATTCGCCGGGCGGACGTCGTGCTGCTGTTCCTGGACGCGACGCAGCGGATCAGCAAGGTCGATATGCAGTTGTGCGAGTACATCGGCGAAGAGTATAAGCCGCTGATCTTTGTGGTGAATAAGTGGGACTTGCTCGTCAAGTCGATGCCTACTGAAAAGTGGGTCCGGTATCTAAATGACACATTTCGCGCCCAGCGGTACGCCCCCATCGCGTTCATCACGGGGCAGACCGGCAAGAACATGAAGGCGCTGTTGAACCATGCCCAGATGCTGTTCAAGCAATCCCGTCAGCGGCTAGGCACCGGCCAATTGAACCGCCTGCTCCGCGATGCAATCCAGCGGAATCCGCCGCCGCTGTTTCAGAACCGCCGGCCGAAGATTTACTATGGCACGCAGGTGGGCGTACAGCCGCCGACGCTGGTGCTCTTCTGCAACGAGCCGCGGGCCCTATCGCGGCCGTATCAGCGGTACTTACTGACCACGGTGCGCGAGCACATGCACTTCGAGGAAGTGCCGATCAAGCTCTATCTGCGGCGTCGCCAGCAGTCCGACACGCGCGACGAAGTCGGCGCCGATTCCGACGCCGTGGTCGAAACGCGCCCCGAGTAGGTCCCTTCTGCCGGAAGGGACCTCATGCTGCGTCGATCGGCTTGAACTCGCCCTGCGATGGAATCATGCGCGGGGAGGCCCCTTCTGCCGGAAGGGACCTTCGACGAATGAACCGATTGTTGCCGGTTCAAGCTCCCGCTCGGCAAGCGAGACCTACTTAATCAAAATAGGCAGTCGTGCTGTGCTGCTCGCCGCGAACCGCGACGTTGTCGGGTGACGTCTTGTGCGGGCCGCGGCCGCTTTCCAGCCACATGGCCCCGAGGCCGACCGTCCAGGCAAGGACGAGGCACAACAGTTCGCCGAAACCAGAAAATTCGCGCCAATCCTGTCGCATGGTGGTTTGCTAACCCGATCGAAGCCCGCCCCGTAGCGTCAGTCGCCACGAGCGGCTCCTAACTCCTTCAAGCGAAAAAGTAGAGCAATTCCGGAAGAGCTTGACAAGACGGGTCGGCCGGGGCGACAGCCGCGGATGCTATCAACTGAAGAAAGTGACAGCGTTTCGCAAGATTTTGGCCCAAAAGAGGTGAGGGCTGACTAATCGCTTGCGGTTTAGCCCCGTATTAGGGGGGGCAATGCAGAGTCCTGCGGCAGAATAGCCGCCGGCGCCCAGGATGGAAACAGGCCCCCAAGCGCCTACTGCACGAGTTCTTCCGCCTCGCCCGCGGCGTTCAGTTCCAGCTCGCCGGAGTCTTCCAGCCGCCGGACCACGTCCACGATTTCCTGCTGCTTTTGCTCGACGACCGAAAGTTTGACGGCGCCGAGGTAGCCCATTTCTTCCCGCAGCAGGTCGGCCGCGCGGCTGGACATGTTCTTGAAGACTTTTTCCTTGAGCTCGGCACTGGAGCCCTTGAGCGCGGTGGCCCACTGCGACGTTTCGACGTTTTTGAGGACAATTTGCATGTCCTTGTCGCTGAACCGGGCGAGATCCTCAAACACGAACATCAAACGGCGGATTTCTTCGACGAGTCCCGGCGCCTCTTGGGCAAGGCTTTCCAGAATGGCGCGCTCCGTCGAACGGTCCGTGACGTTCAGCATCTCGGCCACCGACGACACGCCGCCGGCGTTTTCGAAGCTCTGGCTCATGACGCTCGACATGCGGCGTTCCAGGCCGTGCTCGATTTCCTTGATGATGTCCGGGCTGGTCTGGCCCATGTTGGCGATGCGCTGCACCACCGCCAACTGCCGGTCGGGCGGCAGCCCGGCGAGGATCGCGGCGCCAGCCGACGGCGGTAAGTGCGAGAGAATCAAAGCGATCGTTTGCGGATGCTCTTCGTTCACGTAGGTCAGGATGTTCTGGCTGTCGATGCCGCGCAGAAAGGCGAAAGGCACCGCCTCGATCGATTGCCGGATGCTGTCCAGCGTGGTGGCGGCGTTCTTGCCCAGGGCCTTCTGAACGAGGGACTTAGCACGGTCGATGCCGCCGGTTTCGCCCGTGTTGCCGGGATTCGAATCGGCGAACTGCAGGATGACCTGTTCTTGTTCGTCCGGCGAGACGGAACTCAGCCGCGCGATTTCGATCGACACGATCTCGACCTGCTTCGCGTCGAGCCGCGACATGACGCTGGCCGCCTCTTCTTCCGGAAGCGCGGTGAGCAGAACGGCGGCCTTGTGGACGTCGGACATCGGGCAGGCGTACGGCGAAGGGCAGGGGCTGGGCGCTTGGGTCGCCAGGCGCGCAGGCGGGCGTATTCAGAACATCGGCCGCGCGGCCAGCGGCACTTCAGTGCCGCGGGCGATCGGTGGGGCGGCGCTAAGCCGCGAGCGGCGTTTACTTCTGCCGCAGCATCTTTAGAGGGGTCCGCAGAGACGCCGTCTGGAATCAGATAAAGTGCGGGCTGATCCATCCAAGCAGGCTTTATCAGCGGACCGCTCGGCCGGAGGGTTCAGTTTAATCTGGCTGAAAGGATTGCACAGCCGATACGCTTGGTTCGAAAGGGAGCCAGCGAATCCGGTCGGAACGCTTCGGTCGTAGGGTCTTCGCTACAACTTTAATCCTAAGGGTCTCACCGCAGCGTATAGAGATACGCCGCCACGTCTGCGGCCTCGGCGTCCGAGAGATGCAAGTTCGGCATCGCCGTTTTCGCATCGACGGCCGGCGGGTTTTTCAGCCAGGTGAATAAGTTTTGATGCGTGTTCTGCAGCACGCCCGCGATATACGTGCGGCTGGCAATGTGCTCCAGCGGCGGGCCGACCATCGCATCGGCCCCGCGAATGCCAGGAATGGTGTGGCACGAGCCGCAGCCGTAGTGGGCGATCGTCTTTCGGCCGCGGCGAGCCGTCTCGTCCTCCCGCGGGCGGCCTAGGCGAGACCCTTCCTGGCAGCCGCTTGTAATGAAGGCGGCTACAGCAAACACGGCGAAGATAGTGAAGACGAACTTCATGGCGATGCGTTCACCGTGAGTGATTGAGGAAGCTGCGTGGTTTCCCAACGCAGCACGCGCTCCTC
>JAICUM010000343.1 GCA_025935855.1 Pirellulales bacterium
GACGACAGCCAACGCGCGAAAGTTATTCCGCGTCTAGCACACGGCTACTCGGACTGGACAGCCTCGTCAGAAGTCGCCGGATCGTCGGCTTTCTCCGCGACTTCCAGCGGCGGCGCAGCCGGGTCGGCCGCCGCGTTGGCTATCCCATGGCCCGCGGCGCACGTGCTGCAGTGATTGCCGCAGCAGCCGCACCCAATGTAGTTGCCGCACCCGTCGCACGGCTCGAACAGCGGCGGCGGATCGTTGAACCACCCGTTCCAATACAACGGGCCGCATCCAAAGCAGCCGCACAGCCGGCCGAGAACCGGCCGCCGGGCCGCCGGATCGCCCCCGCAGCCACAATTGCCGCAGCAGGCGCCATAGCCGTAGCCGCTGTTACAGCAGTCGCACGAGCAGTCGTATTTGGCGAACGCCATCGACCGCCCGTCGCGGCAACAGTCGCCGCACTTGGCGTCGCAAGCATCGCCGCAGCCAACAGTGCGGCAGCCGGAAAACGAAACGAGCAGGACGGCCGCGCAGGCCGCCGCCATAGATCGGCACAACATAAGCTCCCCCTTAGCGCGCTTCTGGCAGCGCCTATTCTGCGTATCGGTCCCCCGCTTAGCGGCCGTGCAGAAAATCGTTAGAATCGGCTGCGTCGCGACGCGATAGCACTCCCGAGTTGCTATCGTTCCAGTGCGGCAGAAAGGCTTCCGCTTGAACATGCCGCCGCCCCTTCAATCCGGTCTCCTAAACCACGTCGCCCTGCCGACGGCCGACCCCGAGCGCGGCTCCAAGTTCTACCGTGAAGTCCTCGGCTTCATCGAAACTCCGCGCCCGTCGTTCTCCTTCCGCGGCAGCTGGCTGTTGCGCCCGGACGTCGGCGTGATGATCCACCTGATCCACGACAAAGCGCACGAAGAGCGCCCCAAGCCGCCGCTCAGTTCGCGAACGAATCACCTAGCCATGCAAGTGCAGGACTTCGACGCCGCGATAATGCAACTTGCCGCGCATGGCGTCGAGCATGTCGTCCGCACGCTGCCGGACTACAATTATCGCCAGGTGTTCTTTCAGGATCCTGACGGAAACGTCCTGGAGCTCGGCGAGTGGCCGTCCCCCGCCGAAATGTTTCCGGAATTGCAAAGGAAAACCGATTGATGGATCCCGCCGCTAAGAAGTTTTTTCAGCAAGTGCTCGAAACGCCCAGCCCCTCGGGCTACGAGGAGCCGGTGCAGCGCATCGTTCGCGAATACGCCGGCGGCTTTGCCGACCAAGTGCGCACGGATTTGCACGGTAATGTCATCGTGGCGGTGAATCCTGATGCGAAACTGCGGCTGATGTTCGCCGGCCACTGCGATCAGATCGGCCTGCTGGTCACTTTCATCAACGATCAGGGGTTCATTTACACCAACACCATCGGCGGATGGGATCCGCAGCAGCTCATCGGCCAGCGAATGACGATTCACACGCAAGACGGCCCGGTCCCCGCCGTCATCGCCCGCAAACCGATTCATCTGCTCGATGAGGAAGAACGCAAGCAGGTGGTGAAGCTCAAGGACATGTGGCTGGACATTGGCGCCAGTTCACGCGATGAAGCCGCGAAGACGGTCCGCATTGGCGACCCGGTTACTCTCGAACTGGGTTACCAGGAAATGCGCAACAGCCTGGCCAACTCGCCCGGCATGGATAACAAGACGGGTCTGTGGGTCGCCATGGAAGCGGCGCGGCGAGCGAAGAAGCACAAGCTGAACGTCGCGGTCTACGCGGTTTCGACGGTCCAGGAAGAAATTGGCCTCCGCGGCGCCCATACGAGCGCCTACGGCGTCGATCCGCAAGTTGGCATCGCGATCGACGTAACGTTTTCGACCGATTGCCCGACGATCGAGAAGAACCAGGAAGGGGACATCAAACTCGGCGGCGGGCCGGTGCTGCATCGCGGGCCGAACATGAATCCGATCGTCGTCGATCGCCTGCGGGCCGCCGCCGACACTGTTGATGTTCCCGTTCAGTGGAACGCCGTCGGCCGCGGCACCGGCACCGACGCCAACGCGATGCAGATGGCGCGCGCCGGAGTCGCCACCGGCCTGGTGAGCATCCCGAACCGCTATATGCACAGCGCGGTCGAGATGTGCTCGCTGGAGGACATCGACCGAGCCGCCGATCTGCTTGCCTACTTCGCCGCGGGGCTGGAAGCGAATACGGACTTCACGCCACGGTAGCGCGCGACGCTATTCTTCGAGCATCGCCAGGTAGCTCTCATAGCGCCGCGTGTCAATGTAGCCGTCGGCGACCGCGTCCTTCACCGCGCACGGCTCTTCGTGCGTGTGCGTGCAGTTCGGATAGCGGCACTTGCTCACATAGGGCCGCAGCTCTCGGAAGAACCCGGCGACCTCTTCTGGAATCACGTCCCAGAGTTGAAACTGGCGAATACCCGGCGTGTCGAAGACATAGCCGCCGCCGGAGAGCGGAATCATTTCGGCCGTGGTGGTGGTATGCCGGCCTTTTTCCGTTTCCTCGCTGACTGTCCGCACGCGAAGTTCCAACCCCGGCTCGATCGCGTTGAGTAAGCTCGACTTGCCGACGCCGCTTTGGCCCGTGAAGGCCGACTGCCGGTTCCGCAGCATGTCACGCAACGCCGCGACGCCCCAGCCGCGCGTCGCTGAAACCAGCATCACGCGGTATCCCAGTTGTGCGTAGGATCCGACCAGCGGCTGGAGTTCCGCCGGGTCGGTCAGATCCGCCTTGTTGATGCAGATGATCGGCTCGATGCCGTTCTTCTCCGCGGTTACCAGATAGCGATCGACCAAGTGCGGCTTAAGTCGCGGTTCAGCGGCGCTGGTGACCACGATGAATTGATCGACGTTCGCCACGAGCACATGCTGCCGCCCGCGGCTTGTGCGGCTGAGCACGCCGTGCCGCGGTTCAACGCGCTCGATGATGCCCTCGTCGGCGCCTTCGGGGCGCACCCAGGCGTGGTCGCCGGCGGCCACCACGTGCCGCTGCTCCGTCGCCAGCGTCTTGAGCAATCGCCGCGTCGCACAGGAACGTAGTGATCCGTCGTCGAGCTGCACGCGACTGTGCAGGCCCTGCACTCGCAGCACGCGGCCCAGGCGACAAACGGCTGGGTCAATCGACGGAAGTACGAGTTCGCCGGCGGCGTCTTCGACCACCTCGGCGTCGGCAACCGTGCGCTTGCGAGTCAGTTCGCCCTTGCCGCGAACGCTTTCGTGAGTCGCGGCGTTCTCAAGGTCCTCCGACGCGGAATCGACCGTGCGCGCCCAGTTTTTGTCCCGGGCGCGAACGGTGCGGTTCTTGCGAAAATCAGCGCGAACCTGACGCTTTTTCTTCGACATGGATCAATTGCGGATTGCGAATTTCGGATTGCGGAATTTAAAAGCGATAATCTCCTGCTAATCCGCAATCCGCAATCGCCACTCCGCAATCAAGCCTACACCGGCTTGTCCGGCAAATCGATCTGCCCGGCGCTGTCGTCCAGCACGTTGTAGCGTCTCGTGGGTGAGTCGTTGCGGCGGTCGCGCGTGGCCGTTCGCGGCGGGGTCTGCAGGCCGGCTCGCGAGAGGAGCGACTCGGTCATGATTTCGGCCGGCAAATCGTCCGGCGGCGGCGGGCCGACGGCGCCGAGATCGCTCGGCGAGTACATCACCTCGTACTTGTGCTTGGCCACTGAGAGCGCGTCGCCCGGGTCGAGGCGCTTTTCCTGCACCTTGATGCCGTTGACCTTCACGCCGTTGCGGCTTTTCATGTCGCGGACGTACCAGTAGCCGCCGTTTTGATACAGCGTGCAGTGGTGGGCCGAGACGTTGGCGAAGCGGAGGACGATGTCGCAGCTTTCGCGGCGGCCGACTAGAAGCTGCTTCTTCAGCAGCGGGATCGGGTCGCCCCCGCCCTGCGGAATAAGTTCACCATACATAGGCGTGCACTCTTGCGGTAAGCGTTTGTTGCCCCAAAGATGATCTGATCAGGATAAAACCCCACGAATCACATTTTGGGGACGCCCGCACGCGTTGGCCCATGCCTATGATTTAGGCTCGGCGGCGCGCCCTCCCCTGGCCTGTCTTTAACTGTACGTAGCCGCCCAAGTGCCGTCAACCAAACCGCTTACGACGATTGAACCGACAGCCTCGTGGCGCGACGCGGGTCTTCGTTACTACTCGTACAACCACTTCCTGCGGCAGCGGTTCGGCTGCCGGGTGCAAAAGGTGAGCCTCGATGCCGGATTCACCTGTCCCAACGTGGATGGAACGGTGGCCAAAGGGGGATGCACCTTCTGCGATAACCGCAGCTTCAGCCCCAGCCGCCGGTTGCCGCGGGCGGGCATCTTGGGCCAGATCGATCAAAGCATCCGGCGGATGCAAGTCCGATACCAGAACTGCAGCCACTTTCTTGCCTATTTTCAACCGGCGACCAACACGTACGCGCCGGTCGAACGGCTTCGACCGTTGTATGAGGAAGCCCTGTCGCATCCGCAGGTCGTGGGGCTGGCCATCGGCACGCGCAGCGATTGCGTGCCGGAGGAGACGCTCGGCTTGCTCCAGGAGCTCGCGTCGCGAAGCTACCTCTCGGTGGAATACGGCATGCAGACGATGCACGACCGGTCGCTCGTGTGGATGAACCGGGGGCACGACTACGCCTCGTTCGTCGATGCGGTCCAGCGCAGCCGCGGGCGTGGGTTTGAAATCTGCGCCCACATTATGCTTGGCCTGCCGGGCGAATCGCATGACGACATGCTGGCGACGGCGCGGGAAGTGGCGCGGCTGAATCTCGACGCGGTGAAGATTCACAACCTGTACTGCGTGAAGAACACGCGGCTGGCGGACCAGGTGGCCGCTGGCGAGGTCGAGCTGATGGGCCGCGACGAGTATGTGCGGACGGTCGTGGATTTCATTGAGTTGTTGCCGCCGACGATGGTGATCGAGCGCATCAGCGGCGACGCGCCGCCGGATTACTTCATTGGCCCGAACTGGTGTCTCGACAAGCCGGCGGTGAAGCTGGCGATTGAGGCGGAGTTCGCGCGGCGTGGTTCTTATCAGGGCGTTCGCGGGCAGGAATCGGGCGTCTAAACGAATTTGTCGCTCGGCATTCTGTCGCGAAGCGTGTTTTTGGTGACATAAATCGATTTCGCGCGATGGCGCGGGAGCGGCGCGAGGCGCAAAACGCCCGCCGCAAGCGAGCGGGGCGAAATGGATGGCGCTTCCAGTGCAATGCGCGGGGACCATTTTGTCCCTTTTGGGATGTGTCCTCGATGAAAAACAGGGGTGCGCCGTCCCAAAAGTCTGTTGCTCGATTGATATGACCTTGTCGTCAAAGGAGTTGCGTGGACCCTATTCTGGGACTTCGTGTGCATCGACCGACCCATCAGAAGTTATTGTTCGCCGCAAGCTGTATC
>JAICUM010000779.1 GCA_025935855.1 Pirellulales bacterium
CGGACCTGCTCAGCTTCGGGCTAACGAATATGCCGTTGGGCGGACAGCGTCCGACGAATGGCTTCAAAGTTGTCTTATCACAAACAAAACGCGCATGGAGAGACAGACGATGAGTGATCGAACAATGGGCCGCTGGACAGTTGCGGCGCTGCTATTGTCGGCGTTGTGGAGCCGCGGCGCCTGCGGCCAGATCGTGATCAACGAGGTGGTCGCTGATGAGCGCACGGCGGGAAGCACGCCATTGGCCGCGGAACCGCGCGAGTTCATCGAGCTGTACAACGCGGGGAATAGCCCCGTCGATATCAGCGGGTACTCAATGAAGTATTGGGACTTGACCACGCCGGGCACGTACTTTCCGCCAATCGATACGATCGATCCGGGGACAACCCTGCCGGCCGGCGGGTACTACGTGATCGGCAATAGCGGCGTGCCGCATGTCAACAAGGTCATCGGGCAAGGCGACAGTGACCTTTTTGAAGACAACAACACGGTGTTCGAACTGCACGACGCCAGCGATGCACTGGTGGACGCTGTTGGGTTGGAAACGTTCCGCGAGACGGAGCTGCAGTTTGCGACGCCCGGCCAGTTGACTCAGATGGGCCGCGGCTATTGGGGGCAGGACATCTCGGCCGACGTGGTGTCGCCGAATCGGGTTTCTTCAATCGGCCGGTATCAGGATGGGCGCGACACGAATAAGAACGGTCGCGACTTCGGCTACTTGCCGGCGACGCCGGGCGCTTCGAACAACCGGACGCTGGTTCCGTCGTATGCGGTTCCGAATGTCGATTCGATGGCGGCGGGTACCGTGCTCACGAACGATTATTCATCGTTCGTCTTGCCGCGGGTGATCGATCCGACCGTGGCCGGGCCGCTCAGCCCGGATTCAAACAACATTAACCCCAAGGCGATCTCGGCTTCGCCGCAGGGCGGCAAGGCGATCATCGCGTGGGACGACACCGGGGGCGGCAACGCCGTTTATTCGGACAAGTATGTCAACAAGTTCGAGCTTTCGGCATATATCGACACGGCGGCACTGCACGCCGCCGACACGACGACTCGCATCCGAAACGAGGCGAGCATTTACGGCATCGGCTCGACGGATCCGTTCTTTGGGACGCCGGACCCGAGCGGCTTGGTCGGCCTGTCCAGCTCGTCCAATGGCAGCACGGGCATCGGATGGTGCCTGCAGCGCGTGGAGCGCATGGGTGACACTGATTTCAACGACGACAACCACACCGATGGCGCGGACTTCCTCGCCTGGCAGCGGAACGCGGGAACGGCGACCGGCGCCACCAATGCCATGGGCGACGCGAATGTTGATGCGGCCGTTAACGCCGCGGACCTGAACTTTTGGAAGGTTCAGAACGGCGTGGGCACGGGCGGCGACATCGCGGTCACGAAGACCGTGCTAACGCTGGTGGATATGGGCGAGGGCGGGGACAGCGTTCCCACGCGCGATCATTGGAAGGTCATCGCGAGCTTCGACCTCAGCGCGTTGGCTTCGGCGTGGCATACGCTGGGTGTCGACTACAATCCCGCCACAGGGCAGGTCGTCGCCAAGTTCGACGGCAACATCATCAACTTCACGACGGCCACGGGCAACGTGGGCAACTTTTACGTCGGCTATCGCGAAGGGCTGGGCGCCGCGGCGAATCGCGCCAACTCTCGTCCGCCGACGTACGACATGATTTCCAGTCCGCTGGCGCGCGTTCCCGAACCGGCAAGCGCTGCGCTAGGCGCGCTGGGCATGATCGGCATGGCGCTTAGCGCGCGGCGTCGC
>JAICUM010000411.1 GCA_025935855.1 Pirellulales bacterium
CCAAACTGGCTGAGTGAAGAAAACAGATGTCTCTCGCAGAGGCGCAGAGACGCAGAATAAATCGATGAATTATGAAGAAGCCTCTTTTCTCAAGAATCTTCTGCGTCTCTGCGCCTCTGCGAGAGACTTCATTTGAGTGAATTATGCCTTACGAACTTTTGACCCAAAGCTATGGCAAGTCGCGCGTGCGGCTCACAAAGGTGGATCGCGACGCCGACGTGCACCAAATCACGGAGCTGTCGGTGGACGTGGAGCTCGACGGCGATTTTAATGCCGCTTACACCGATGGCGACAATGCACTCGTGGTGCCAACCGACACCATGAAGAACACGGTGTACGCGTTCGCGCGCGAGTTGGATCCGTGTGAGCTGGAAACGTTCGCCTGGACGCTCGGCAGCCACTTTATTGAGGCCTTCGATCACATTTCCGACGTGTACGTGAAGCTTACCGAAACGCCGTGGGAACGGGCGGTGATCGACGGCCAGCCGCATCCTCACGCGTTCCTCGGCACATCAAGTGAGCGCCACACGTGCCAGGTTGGCATGAGCCGCTCGCCGGACGGCGAGGAACCCGAGGGCGCCATTGAATGCGGACTGGAAGGATTGATCCTGCTGAAGACGACGGATTCCGGCTTCTCGAAGTTTCTGCAAGATGAGTTCACGACGCTCCCCGAAATCGATGACCGCATCATGGCCACGAATGTGACGGCGAAGTGGATGTACAACGATTCGCCGGACAACTGGCGCGGCATTCGCCACCGCATTCGATCGATACTAATCCGCGAGTTTGCCGCGCGATTCAGCCCGTCAGTGCAGGCGACATTGTATGAAATGGCCAGTGCGGTGCTGGACGTGGAGCCTGTCGTGGAAGAGGTCAGTCTGTCGATGCCGAACCTGCACCGCCATTTGCTGGATCTGTCGCGGTTTGATTTGGACAATCCGAACGTGCTGTTCGTGCCGAGTGACGAGCCGCACGGCAGCATCAACGCCACGGTTTGCCGCCAGCGGCCGGAAGGGTGATATCAAGTGTATGTGTCTCGCTGGAGCGGGAGGCGACCATCTCGCGGAGCGAGATGGCTACACTTGCTTGGCGGAGCCTCGCCTTTTGAAGATGTCAGCGAATCAACAATATGAAGGATCCACCCGTTAGATTCGCACTTGCCAGTAAGCGCGTCGTTACGCCGGCGGGCGTTCGGCAGGCGGCCGTGCTGATCGACGGCGAGCGGATCGAGGCGATTCTGTCCCGCGGCGAGGTGCCCAGCGGCGTTGCGGTGGAAGATCTCGGCGAGCTGGTCATTTCGCCGGGCGTCGTGGATACGCACGTTCACGTGAATGAGCCCGGCCGCACCGATTGGGAAGGCTTTGAAACCGCCACGCGAGGCGCGGCGGCCGGCGGCGTGACAACGATCATCGACATGCCGCTAAATAGTTCGCCGGTGACGACGACGGTGGCGGCGCTCGAAGAAAAACGCGCCGCGGCTCAGGGCAAGTGCCATGTGGACGTCGGCTTTCACGGCGGGCTTGTTCCCGGCAACGCCGATGAGTTGGAGTCGCTGATCGACGCCGGCGTATGCGGCGTGAAGGCGTTCCTGTGCGACTCCGGGTTGGATGAATTTCCCGCCTCAGGCGAAGCGGAACTCCGCGCGGCGCTGCCTGTGCTGGCTCGCCGTGGCGTTCCGCTTTTGGTTCACGCCGAGGTGGTGGAAGCCGAACAAAATGCCGGCCCGATGCGGAACTACGGCGACTGGCTCCGTTCTCGGCCGGAGGAGTTCGAACGCAATGCCATCGCATTGCTCCGGAAACTCTGTGCGGAATATCTTGCTCCCATTCACGTCGTTCATCTCGCCAGCGGGCCGCTCACCAGCCACTTCTTCTGGGCGAAGCAGGACGGCCTGCCGCTCACCGTTGAGACATGCCCGCATTACCTTCACTTCTCTGCCGAGCAATTGGAGGCCGCCGATCCGCGGTTCAAATGTGCACCGCCGATTCGCCGGAAGGAGGATCGCAGGCGGCTGTGGGAAGCGCTGCTGGATGGTGTCATCGACACGATCGGATCGGATCACTCGCCATGCCCGCCGGAGATGAAGCATCTCGACGCGACGCAGCCCGGCAGCGGCGATTGGCAACGTGCCTGGGGCGGCATTGCGTCGATCGAGTTGACTCTGCCGATTGTGTGGCGCGGACTGCGCACGCACATGGTCACGTTCACGCGAGTGGCCGAATGGCTGTCTGCCACTCCGGCGCGGCTCGTCGGGCTCGACACACGCAAGGGCCGTTTGGCTCCGGGATTTGACGCCGACTTGTGCGTTTGGAACCACGAAGAAGAATGGACCGTCCGCGTCGAAGACTTGCATCATCGGCATAAAATCACGCCCTACGATGGCCAGCGCTTGCGCGGGCGCGTGAAGCGGACGTATGTTCGCGGGCAGTTGGTTTACGATGACGGCGAATTTCCGGCCGGGCCCACTGGCCAACTTTTACGACGCCGCGCCTCGTTTGATACCGCATAATGCACGATATTTAGCCGCGGGGCTAAATTTTGATGGACTTCGATGGCGACTTCCAATTATCTCAACTCGCTCGATGACGGCATGGCCCGCGCGGCGCTCACGAATTGTTGCGCGGCGATGCGCTGGGTGGAGCACATGCTAGGCGCGCGGCCGTTTGAAAGCGACGATGCCGTCCACCGGGCGGCCGATGAGGCTTTCAATACCTTAAGCGAAGCGGACTGGCTCGAGGCTTTTGCCGGTCACCCGCTTATTGGCGACGTGGAGTCGCTTCGCGAGAAGTATGCCGCGACAAAACGGCTGGCTGCCGGCGAACAATCGGGCGTGACGGGCGCTGATGGAAATACCCTAACTGAGCTAGCCGCGTTGAACCACAACTACTTGAACCGCTTTGGTTTCATCTTCATCGTCTTTGCCACAGGTAAAACGGCCGCCGAAATGCTCGCCATTCTTCGGTCGCGGATCAACAACTCGCGCGAGGCGGAACTTCGCATCGCTGCCTCCGAGCAACAAAAGATCACGCACGGTCGGCTGGAGAAGTTGGCCAGCCGCACTATCCGATAGCGGCAGCCGTTGCTAAAAACTAGTCCCATAGTCACGGCTTACCTGTTTGCTCTTCTGACATGTCTCCCATCACGACTCACATTCTCGACACCCGGCTCGGCCGGCCGGCGGCCGGCGTCGGTGTGTACCTGGAGAAACTAGAAGCCGGCGGCGCCTGGCAGCTCATTGGCAGCGGCGCCACGAATGACGACGGCCGATTGACCACGTTGCTGGCCGCCGGCAAGCTGACGCGCGGCCGGCATCGCATCACGTTCGAGACGGGCGGCTACTTCTCGAAACAACAGGTCGAGCACTTTTATCCGCGGGTGACGGTCGAATTTGAGATCGCCGTGGCCGAGCAGCACTATCATGTGCCGCTGCTGTTGAGCCCGTTTGGGTATAGCACGTATCGAGGGAGTTGAGGGGCCAGGCGTCAGGGGCCAGTAGACAGTTCCAGCTTGCAAATCTCCTTACTGGCCGCTGGCCACTGACTACTGACGACTACTTCGCCGTCTTCCACACCGGGTCGTGGTGCGATTCCGCGGCGCTTTTGAACCAGCGGGTGAGCGTCATTTTCTGCCGCGTGTAGAAGTGAACGCTTTCCGTGCCCTGGATGTGCAGGTCGCCGAAGAAGGATTGATTCCAGCCGGTGAAGGGGAACCAGGCCATGGGGGCGGGAACGCCGACGTTGACGCCGATCATGCCGGCGTTGAAGCGGTGCTTGAACTCGCGGGCGGCGTAGCCGTCGCGCGTGAAGATCGAGGCGCCGTTGCCGTAGGGCGATTTCTTGCCGACTTCGAGCGCTTCATCGAGCGAGCTTGTGCGAACGACCGAGAGCACGGGGCCGAAGATTTCCTCCTGAGCGACGCGCATGCCGGGCTTCACCTGGTCGATCACCGATGGTCCGAGTAGGAAGCCCTCGCCTGCGAAGTCCTTGCGACCGTCCAGCGGCACGCTCGCGCCTTCCTTGGCGGCGATGTCGAGATAGCCAGCGACGCGGTTCAAATGCTCGCGGCGGATGACGGGACCCATGTCGACGTTTTCGTTGCCGTCAGTGGGCCCCACGCGTAAGCCGCCGGCATGATTGCATAGAGCCTCGACAAGCGGATCAGCCACGCGGCCCACCGCGATGGCCACGCTGCCCGCCATGCAGCGCTGGCCGGCGCAGCCATAAGCGCTGGCGGCCAACGCCTTCACCGATTGATCCAAATCGGCGTCCGGCATGATGACGAGATGGTTCTTTGCTCCGCCGGCCGACTGGACGCGCTTGCCGTTCTTCGTGCCGGTTTCGTAAATGTATTTCGCGATGGCCGTGGAGCCGACGAACGAGATTGCCGCGACGCTCGGATGAGTGAGCAGCACATCGACGCACTCGCGGTCGCCGTGAACGATGTTGAACACGCCGTCAGGCAGCCCAGCTTCCGTGAGCAACTCGCCAAGTCGCACCACTGACAGCGGCACTTTTTCCGAGGGTTTGAGGACGAACGTGTTGCCGCACACGATCGCCACGGGGAACATCCACATCGGCACCATCGAGGGGAAGTTATACGGCGTGATGCCGACGCAGACGCCGACCGGGTGACG
>JAICUM010000750.1 GCA_025935855.1 Pirellulales bacterium
AGATGCTGGGGCACTTTCTCTTGCAGCAGTACATCGGCGGCGGCGGCATGGGCGTCGTCTTCAAGGCCCTCGACACGACGCTCGATCGCATCGTCGCGGTGAAGGTCGTCGCCTCGCACCGCGTTGAAAGCGAAGACTTGCAGCGGCGATTCCTCATCGAAGCGCAATCGACGGCCCGGCTCGACCACCCGAACATCGCCCGAGTCCACTACATCGGCCGCGACCGCGGGCTGCCGTACATCGTCTTCGAGTACATCGAAGGACAAAATGTCCGGGAGCTGATCGCGCAGCGCGGTCCGCTGCCGGTCGGCGAGGCCATCAGCTACGTCTATCAAATCGCCCATGCGCTGGCCCACGCCTGGCAGCGCGACGTGGTACACCGAGACATCAAGCCCTCGAATATCATCGTCACGCCCGATGGCCAGGCGAAGCTCGTGGACATGGGGCTGGCGCGCCTGCGGCAAATGGACGCGATGGACGACGAGCTGACCGCCACGGGCATCACGCTCGGGACGTTCGATTACATCTCGCCGGAACAGGCTCGCGATCCGCGGCTGGCCGACGCCCGTAGCGACATCTACTCCTTGGGGTGCACGCTGTTTTACATGCTGGCCGGGCAGGCCCCGTTCGCGCGGAGCACCGGCGTGCAGAAGCTCTTGCAGCACCAAAGCGAGCGGCCGCCCGATTTGCGGACCTTCCGATCCGATATTCCGGATTCGGTGTCGCGGCTCGTGCGGCGGATGCTTGCCAAGTCGCCCGGCGATCGGCCGCAGTCGCCGGTCGAGCTGGTGGGCGAGCTCACGGAAATCTTGGAAGAACTTAGCGTTCCGCTCCCTTACGCGGCCGCGTCGCTGCCGTGGAGTCTGCCGCGGCGCGCTCAGCCGCGGTGGCGCAAGCACGCGCTGTGGGCCGTACCCGTCATGTCGCTTCTGGTGACGGGGCTGCTCGTTGAATGGCTGACGCGCGACGACGCCGTGGCGGCGCCCTTTCAGGAGCTTCAGCTTCCGCCGGCCGCGGCTCAAATCGCGCCGCTAACCGAACCGGCCGTCACCACCGGCGTCGCGCCGCTGGATGCGAATGCCGATACGTCGCCGCTAATTCCGGGCGACGCCGCTGCCGACGCAACGCCGGACGGCCCGGAAGATCCGCTGCCGCCGATCAAGGAATGGAATCTGCGCGTGATTCCGTGGGATTCGCTGTTCAAACCCGTCCCGCCCGACACGCCGGCGACGCCATCGGCGGAACCTTCCAAGCCGTTTTCGCTCGACTCGGCCACGACCGCGGCGCCGGATGTTTCCCAGCCAACGCCGATTCAGCCGAAATTCTAGGGAGCCGGGCGGCATCCTTGTTGACGCCCCGCCGCACGGGGTCGGGAGTCATTTGCGACTGGTGACCTAGACTTGGTTGGTAACTCTCCAGTCGCAAAAGCCTCCCGACCCCTTCCCTTCCCGGAGCAGTTGACACTCTGTCGCGTTCTAATTCTACTAGACCCGCCTACCCTGGGGGCCGCTTTTGCCTGCCTGGTCCCCGCGCCGCGCTGTGCGGCAAGAATGGTTTTTCGCATTCATCGACTCCCACCTTGGAGCCCAGTCATGCGTAAGTTTGCCGTGTCGTTGTTGTTCGCTTTCTTGGCGCTGGCCGTGCTGAACGCCGGCCGCCTGCACGCCTTTCCGCCGTTCTTTGCAGCGTTCAACAAACAGTATATCGCTAAGCACAAAGATCAGAAGTTCGCCGAATATGTCACGAAGGAAGTGAAATGCTACATCTGCCACCAAGGCAAGAAACCGGGGCCGCACCGCAATCCGTACGGTAAGAACTTCGAGAAGCTGCTGACGAAGAAGGACATCAAGAACGCCGACAAGATCAAGGCCGCTCTCGAAAAGGTCGGCAAGATGCACAGCGATCCGAAGAATGACAAGAGCCCGACCT
>JAICUM010000517.1 GCA_025935855.1 Pirellulales bacterium
CACCTCGTAGATCGCCATCGGCGAGTCGAGTCGATTGCGATCGCCGCGCGAAGCCGTCCACTCGGCGTCGTTCCAGTCGTAATCGAGATCCCACACCACCGACGCCCGCCCGGGCGGCGTTTCCTGCCGCACGGCAAGCGGATCGGCCTTTTCGACCTGATAGCCGCCGCCGCTGGCGCGAATGCGATACTTGTAGCAGGCGCCGTGCGAAATGCCCTCGAAGAAGCCTTCCCAAATGCCGGAGGAGCCGCGCGGTTGCAGAAAATGATTGTCGCCTTGCCAGCCGTTGAAGTCGCCGATCAGCGACACCCGCTCGGCGTTCGGCGCCCACACCGCGAAGTACACGCCGACCGCGTCCCCCACCTGCACGACGTGTGAGCCGAGCTTCTTCCACAGGTCGTAATGGTTGCCTTCGTTGAACAGAAATAGATCGTCGCCTGACAGCAGCGTCACGCGGTCGGAGGCTGATTCGGTTCTGGGAAGGGTGATTGTGCTCATGATGCGCGTCTATGGGAAGTGTAATCGCCGGTGAGATTTAGTGTTGCCGCGGACCGGTTCGAGCGTCCTTATTTCGGAGTTCATTGACGCTCGCCAATGCCTCGAGCACTTCGGGGTTTTGGGTAAACTCTTCCAGCGAATAGCGCGCCTTTCGCTGCCAGTTGGGCCGCTCGTCCGACGTGCCGGGGACATTTTGGGAGCGCGTTTCGAGCCACAAATCCTCCAGATTCACCAGCATCAGCTGCTCATCGCAAGCCGCCAGGCAGCGGAGCAGGGCGGCCACCGGCGGGATGCCGGACTGCTCCTGCCATGCGGCAAGGGCGCCGGTCCGGCGGATCCAGTTTAGGAGGATCTCGGTAGCCTGGCGGCGGTCCAAGCGCTCCGCCTCGGCCTGCTCGGCAGTAAGCAAGCCGAGCGACTGGCGATCAGCAATGTCCAGCCCCTGCCACCAGGCGGCCACGGGCGGCATGTCGTGCGTGTTGAGCGAGGCGACGCTCATTGGGTGCGGATCGGAGAGCCCTTGCCGCCGCGACGGCTCCAGTTCGTAGGGCGCCACCCACATGCCGCCGATGCCGTGCCGCTGGAGGCTTTCATTCACCTCCGGCGGAACCGTGCCCATGTTCTCGGCCAGCAGCGTACACTCGTGCAGGTGCGACTCGAGCGACGCGATGGCATAGAACTCCTCCGCCCGATAGCGGACGTAGGCGCCGTGGCCAGCGCCGGCGCCTTTCGGAATGCAATAGAGCCGATGCCAGCCCATGGCATGATCGATTCGCAGGTACCGCGCATAGCACATATTGGCGGCTAGTACTTGCCGCAACAATTGGTAACCGCTCTCGCGCATTCGCTCAGGATGCGGCGGCGGCAGGCCCCAGTCCTGGCCCTTGGTAAAGAAGGCGTCCGGCGGCGCCCCGGTTGTCGCCTCGAGGATGAAATGGTCCTTATTCCGCCACACGTCGTACCCGCCCGGATCGACGCCCACCGGCAGGTCCAAGTACAGGCCGCAGTTGTCCGCTTCGGCTGCCTTCCTTAGCTGGGACAACTGTTCGGCGGCGATCCATTGGACGTACTCGTGATAGTGAACAACGGCGGCATCGACGTCTTGGTCGCGGATCGTGCCGCGCATTTCTTCGGGCCAACTGAGCCAATCCGACCGGCGCTGGTCCATGGCCGCGCGAAAGCGGGCGTAGTGCTGGACCTCCGGATTGTCGGCTAAGAACTGCTTAAACTTCGTAATTCGATCCGCCGGCCTCGCGTCAAAGAAATACGCCGCCATCGCGGAAAGCGCCTGGCGTTTGAGCCACATGATTTGACGGTAATCCACCGTGTCGGCCTGGCTCAGCTCCTGCAGGCGACCCCGGAAATCCGGCGAGCCGATCACCTCGCGGCATTCGCTGCACGCCGCAAGTTCCGGCACTGACTCGATGCTGACATAAAACTCATTCCAGAACTGCCGGCTCACCGGGCGGTACGGACTTGGCTCGAAGGGTTCGTCCAGCGTGGCGGCAAGCAGCGGCAACGTTCCCACCGCATCGCCGCCGAGCCGGCCGGTCCACGCGGCGAGTTTCTGCAGGCCGACAAAGTCTCCGGCGCCCCAATCGCCTTCGTTCCGCAGCGAGTAGAGGGGCAGAAAAACGCCCCAATCCCGGACGGGTTTCTCGGAATCGTTCTGGGACTCTTGTCCACCTGAAGGAGCCCGACGCAAAGCCGGATTAAACGCAAGCTTCGGCGCCGAAATGACGAGGGATCGGAATTCTTTGCCGCGTGAGTTGATGGTCAGGCGGTGATACCCTGGCGGCAGCCGCTCCGATATCGGCAACTTGTGCAGCACGAAATCCAGCGAGTGCTCATCGTCCAGAAGCAACGCGTCCAATTCCTCGACGCGGTATTCGCCGCCCACCTTGTTCGACCCGAGGTCCAGCTCAAAGCGCAATGGCCCTGACACGTTCGCCGGCAGAGCCACCCTCACAGGCTTAAGATCGCCGTCCCACGCGACAAGCACGGGCTCCACGCCCGCGTCGAGTCTCTGCCGCCGCCGCTCGCGCAAGAGCTCCGGCGCCTGCTCGGGCCGATTGATGTCAACGGCGAGCGTCCGCAACAGCGCAAGTAGGGTTTCGTCCGAGGCGCGCTGTGGCTTTCCCGAACTATCCTCATACTCGCGCTGTACGCCGCAATCGTCCAGCAACTCCGCGAACGCGTCCTTGGTCATGGGCCGGCTCATACGTTCGGACGCCGTTTGCGTTATTGCAGAAGTTGCAGAATGCCTTCCAGCGGGATCGGCGCCCACTCAGGACGATTGTTCAGCTCGTAGCGAAGTTCGTACAGAGCCTTCTCCAGTAGATACGACTCCAGCAGCGTGCGAAACTGCGTGGGGTCGGTCGGCAAGAAGCCGCCGGCATTGGCGCCGTCCCAGTAGGCTCGCAAAAACGACGCAGCCGACCAGATGTACCAATAGCCGGCCCATTGCTCGGCGGTGAAGTGGGTGCTGGAGCCGACCAGCAGCGTCGGCGCCTGGCCGCGCACGGCGGCGTGCGAGGCGTAATGGAGCGAGCGGATCATCCCAGCCACGTCTCGGAGCGGCGAGGCTTTGATCCGTCGCTCGCTGACGGGTCGCTCAGGCTCGCCCTCAAAGTCGATAATGACGAAGTCTTTGCCCGTGAACAACGTCTGACCGAGGTGGAAATCGCCGTGGCAGCGCGTGCGCTGGGCGTCGATTTTCATCTGCAGCAGCCGGCTGAACTTCGCCAGCACCGCGGATTCCTGCGCGATTAGCGTCTCGGCAATCTCGCGGGCGCTGTCGTCGAGGCGATGCTTTTGGGCGCGTAGCATGCCGATCGTGCCGCGCGCTTGCGCGCGCATCGACTGGTACAAACTGCGCTGGTAGAGCCGAGTGAAGGGCTCCGGTCTGAAAGCAGCATTGTCGTGTATGCTGGCCAGCGCGACGTGCAATTCGGCGGTGCGCGAACCGAGCAGCTCCGCCGCGTGCAAATAGGCGCCGATGGTTTCTCGCGCCAACTCGGGCGGCTGCTGGCCGGCGAGATCAAGCAGGGCGCCTGCAGGGTGCAGTTCCTGCTCCAAAGTAGGAGGCGGCTGCACCGCGGCGGCG
>JAICUM010000397.1 GCA_025935855.1 Pirellulales bacterium
GAGTGCGACCGCGGCGTATACGAGCGATCGTTGGAGCGCCATGACCAGTCTCCCCGTGATCGGTGAAAACAAATGAGGCGACGGCTATATACCGTGGCGGACGAGCGACTCAAAAGCCCTTGCTGGTATTGCAGAATTGCTTGACGCGAGCTCTGCGACTCGGGGAAAGCCCCACAGCGATTCGGCGTTCAGGGTTCGAAATGAACGGGTGCCAGACCTACGAAGACCCACCAACTTGGGCATGCGCGGCTTTTGAAGCCAACGAGGCGCCTCATCGCGATAGCATCATCCCAATGCCAACCACCAGCGCCGACGCGATCAAGGCCACGAGGACCGCGACGACGCGGCTGCCTTGGTTCGGAAAGCGACGCTCGATTTGTTTGACGACGTGTAGCATCGCGGTCCCCTGTTAGCAGCTTATTCGCCTCCCTCTCCGCAATATCGTCGCCTGGAGATAGAATTTGCCATGCGGCTAACTGTGAAAGGACTGCTCCTGGCGACGGCCTGGTTTGCGGTAGGCGTGGCTGAATTCTGCTCGCGAGCGCTGCTCTGGACGCTGCCGCTGTGGGTAATCCCCTCGGTCGGACTGCTCTTATACCTCTCCTGCCGAGAGGTCAAATAGCGAGTCACCCCTGCGCCACGCCGCTCATCGTTGCGGCTCCGCCGGTCGCGGCGCGGTTATTCTCGGCTTTCGACTCCCTCGGACGCCTTCTCAAAGTACCTGCACGTCGCATCAAAAATTCGGGCTGCCAGTTCAACGCTAAGCGGCACGCTTAACACGACAGCGGTACACCCCCAAAGCCCGTGGCCGAATATCAAAAGCGAGAGCAACAAGAACGCGAAGAAAGCGCCCGAGCCGACAATCGCTGCCGCCGTGATCGCCACAAGCCACTTCATTCCCCAAGTATGACCCCAAGGCGCCTCAGCATCCGAAACGCCGCCCGGCGGGTGCAGATTGTTGAAGAGGCTGATCACGAGAAGAGCACCGCCGCGACGAACGGCAGCACAACGAATTCGACGAACAGGTCATAGGAGCCCATTCCTGTTATTCGCTCGCCGCGGCGGACCATAGCCGGCATTCACCGCGCCAACCCCTTCTGAACTCAACTTGCACCCCAATTTTCAATTCGGCACACCCCTTGCGTTAAGCTCTTCCGAAAGCCACCCGAGCAACGGTTTGTCACTCGTGCTGGAACCACGATTGACAGGGGCCGGAACTGAGAAGAGTTATGCTGGGGCCGGCGAAAAGAGGCAGTGTCAGGAGGGGTTGCAATCGGTTGAAAAATAAGAGCTTACGTCGCTTCCACCACCCCGAGCGCGAAGCGACCCAAGCCGCACGATGGCATCCCTCACAACAGGCGAGTCTGGGAACGGCAAAAGAGGCATTCCCAGGCTCGCCTGTCCTTTTTTGAGTGTTGCATAATCGAACACTTGCAGCAATTTAATACACCGCGACTTGACGGCACGCGAGCGGCAATTAGATCACAGGTGGAAGGCGGAGACTTTGCCGCGAATCACGCGAATCGTCGCGAATCAGATAGGCCAAGGGGCGCCGACTGGGAGCAGCAACGGTGACGACCGCTGAGTACTGAGTATCGCGCACGGACCAGGGGGCCAGGCGGCTCGGTGATGAGCCTTCTCGACGTTGCTTCCACCCTTGTTCGTCTCCGTCCAAACTCGACCTGGAATTACTTTTTCGCGAGACACGCGCGCAGGCAGTGGGGTTCGTTAGAATAGCGATAGCTCGGCCGCGGCAGGCCGAGTCGATTCTCCTCAAACAATTGGAAGGTTAGCCTTTCATGGCGCGGCTGCGCTGGAACTCGCGTCGCTCGCTGGCCCGCGCTCTGTGCGCGGCGGCGATCATTCTTCCGACCCTTGTCGCTCTCATTGCCGCTGAATCTGACGCGGCCGAGAATGCCGCCGCCAAGAAGGCGACCAACTCGCCGCCAGCCCAGGCCACCGACGCCGCTCAGAACGACAAACCGGCCAGCACTGCCAAGCCCGCACGGCAAGCCGCCGAGCCAGCCTACGCCAGCGACGACGAAATCGTCGTCGAGATCAACAAGCTCATCCGCGCCGGCTGGGACGCCCACCACGTTCACCCATCGCACCAGGCGACTGACGGCGAATGGTGCCGCCGCGTGTATCTCGACCTCGTCGGCCGCATCCCCACGGTGAAGGAGCTCGACGAGTTCACCAGCCGCAAGGCTCGCACGAAGCGCACGGAGCTCGTCAGCCGGCTGCTCGGCGAAGAGTACGCCAAGGAATACGCCCGCAACTGGAAGACGCTGTGGACGAACGTGCTCATCGGCCGCACCGGCGGCAAGGAACGCCGCTCGCTCACCAGCCGCGAAGGCATGGGCGAGTACCTCGAAGCGTGCTTCCTCGAGAACAAGCCATACAACGAGATGGTCCGCGAGCTGATCACCGCCAGCGGCGCCACGCGGCCGGAGATGAAGGGCTACAACCCGGCGACGAACTATATCGTCGATAAGATGGCCGAAGGCGGCGTGCAGGCCACGGCCAAGACGGCTCAAATTTTCCTCGGCATGAGCGTGCAGTGTACGCAGTGCCACAACCATCCGTTCAACGAGCACAAGCAAAATCAGTTCTGGGACCTGGACGCCTTCTTCCGGCAGACACGTGTGGAGGTCGAGCGTGACGACGACGATCCGCGCCGCCGCCTGGCCACGGTCCGCGACGAGGACTTTGCCGGCGAAGGCAAAATGCTGGGCCGAGACAATCGCCGCGAGATTTTCCTCGAAAACCGCGGCGGAAAGCTCGTGGATCGCGACCTGGAAGACATCACCTCGGCGCCGATCTTCTACGAGCTTCGCAACGGCCAG
This sequence comes from Pirellulales bacterium, assembly GCA_025935855.1. Lineage (GTDB taxonomy): Bacteria > Planctomycetota > Planctomycetia > Pirellulales > Lacipirellulaceae > Lacipirellula. The sequence goes on from JAICUM010000397.1 coordinate 2,847, forward strand.
GTCGCCGTGGCGTACCCCGCGTTCGTGGACGGCACGTCGCTCAAGGATAAGTTCGCGGACAAGGGCCCCGAGTACGGCAACAGCGGCCGGCTCGACCAGGTAAACCGCCGGCAAGAACTTGCGAAGCTCATCCTCGATTCGCCGTCGCTGGAGGCCGCCGCCGTGAATCGCATGTGGGCCCACTTCCTCGGCTATGGCTTCACCAAGCCGATCGACGACATGGGCTCGCACAATCCGCCGACGAACCCCGAGCTGCTCAGCGCCCTGGCCAAACACTTCCGCGCGGCGAACTTCGACATGAAGCAGCTCATGCGGTGGATCGTGCTCAGCGAGCCGTATAGCCTGAGCAGCCAGATGGGCGGCGACAACAAGGAAGACGACCCCGCGCTTGGCAAGCCGCCGGTGTTCAGCCGCTTCTACGTGCGGCAGATGGAACCGGAGGAGCTGTACGAATCGCTGCTGGCGGCCACGCAGGCGGACGCGGGGCTGAAGGATGCTGACCGCGAGCAGATGAAGTCCAAGTGGCTGAACCAGTTCACGACGAATCTCGGCAACGACGAAGGGACGGAGAAGACGACGTTCAACGGTTCCATTCCGCAAGCCCTCACCATGATGAACGGCGAGCTGGTCCGCCGGGCGTGCGGCACGGACAGCGGCGGTTTCTTAGATAAGGTGGCCAACGATGCACAGCTTCCGAACCGCGACAAGATCTTCTATTTGTACCGTGCGGCCCTCAGCCGCTTGCCGGGCAAAGACGAAACGAACGTGTGCAACCAACTGCTCGTCAGCCGTAAGGGCGACGTCGTGCAAACGCTGCAGGACGTGTGGTGGGCGGTGTTGAATAGCAACGAGTTTATTTTGATTCACTAGGGAAATGGCACACGGAAGAACGCGGATTCAGCGGATCGCCGCGGATCAATTCGAGTATGAGTAGGAGTACGAGTAAGAGTAAGAGTAGGATAGGAACAAGTCATACTCCTAACTCTTACTCATACTCCTACTCGAATTTTTTTTCCTAAACGGGACGAAAGTCGATGAACCTGAGAACTCCTCGTGGCATGTCTCGTCGGCACTTCATGGAGCACCTCGCCGGCGGCGCGGCATTGGCCGGCTCGGCGCTGGCCTTCGGCCATTCGCTGCGCGCGAACGCCGACGAGCTGAAGCGCAACCACAAATCCTGCATCCTCCTCTGGATGGGCGGCGGTCCGCCGACGATCGACCTGTGGGACATGAAGCCCGGCGCCGCCACGGGCGGGCAATACAAGCCGATCAGCACGACCGGCGATGGCGAGATCAACGAGCTGTTGCCGCAGGTTGCCGAGCAGATGAAGCATCTGTCGATCGTCCGCTCGATGAGCACGCGCGAGGCCGACCACACCCGCGGCACATACTATCTGCACACCGGCTACGTGCCGAACCCGAACGTCGTCCATCCCAGCTACGGCTCGGTCGTCGCTCATGAGCTGAAGGAGAAGGCGAAGGACCTGCAGATTCCGCCGTTTATTTCCGTCGGCGGCGGCAGCGAAGGCCCCGGCTTCCTCGGCATGGCCTACGCGCCGTTTCAGGTGGATACCAACGGCCGCGTGCGCGACCTGGAAACGCGGATGGACCAATACCGCCTGCACGACCGCATGCAGTTGCTCAGCATTTTGGAGAAACGGTTCATCGCCGAGAACCGCGGCGCGTCCGCCGGCGAGCATGCGAAGGTCCTTGAAAGCACGCTCGAGCTGATGACGAGCAAGCAGATGGAAGCGTTCAAGGTGGACGCCGAGCCGGAGAAGGCCCGCGACCGCTACGGCAAAGGCGGCTTCGGCCGGGGCTGCCTGATGGCCCGCCGACTGGTGGAAGTCGGCGTGCCGTTCGTCGA
>JAICUM010000005.1 GCA_025935855.1 Pirellulales bacterium
AAGTTCGAGCCCAGGATTTCCGTTTGACCCCCCTCGATATCGACGCCCGCTACAATGTTGTTGGAAATGGCGGCGTTTGAGATGGAAACGCCCATCGGGCTGGCATTCGCCTTGCCCGGCTCGCCGATGCGGATGCCGCGACGGTTATTGTCGAACGTGCCGCCGTTAATCTGCACGTTCGTCAATGTGGCCGGCGTCGCGGTGTAGCTCGTATCGCTTGGGCTGGATCCACGAGCTTTCAACGCCAAGCCGACGCCATTGGTTGACGATGGCGCGAGTGCGTTGCCCGTGACCGTAAGGTTGTTGAAGATCAGGTTCTGATAGTTGCCGCCCTTAAGGTTGATATCAGCGCCGGCATTGACCGCAGAGTTGAAGAACGCATCGTTCCAACCGTTATTGGTAATCGATACGTTCGTGAAGGTGGCGTCGGAAAGCTTTTCGATGTAAAGGCCCTTGGCGGCGTTGTGGTTAAACGTCGCGCCGTTCACGGTGACGTTCGTCACGTTGCTTGCGCCGGGCAACTGCTTCTGGAAGTACCAGCCATAGGTCAGATTGCTGAACTCAGATCCGTTAACGACGTCAAAGTGGCTTAGGCTCGCCGACGACTCGACCCACAGACCGACTTCGCCCTCGGAGCTGTCGGTCGGATTAGTGCCCATCACCTTCACATTGTCGAGCTTCAGATAATCGACCGAATTGCCATCCGGCACGCTGAAGCCGCGTACCCCTGTCGGAGTGACCCGCAGGCCTTGGAGCAACGTGGAATCCGCCATCGTTCCGGACGCGCCGGTAACAACGGTGAAGATGGGCGCCGCGGTCGCATTGCTAATCACCGTGTCGCCGACGCCACTGCCGGCTCCGATGATGTGAACCGACTTATTAACCGTCACGTTCTCGCTGAACGTACCGGCGGCAACATGCACGGTATCGACAACGGCGGAATTGGCGGCGTTGATGGCCGCCTGGATGCTCATCGTGCTGCCGGCGTTATCGAACACGTAGAAGTTTGTCGGACCGTCGCCGGGGAAGCCGGAATCATCGGCATCCTGGATGTAGCGGTCGTGCCCGTCGATGTGATCCGGGCTGCCGGCCGCGGCGTTCTGGGCTTGAGCGAGCGTCTGGTAGAAGCGGACGTAACGCGTGTCGTTGGCCCCGCTATTAAACGATTTACCGCTTAGAGCGTAACCAAAGTCGGCCGACTGAATGGTCACATCGGCGTTGTCAAGCGGATCATTGCTCCACGTGATCGGGTACGGCATGTTGGTGGCGAAGTTGAACATCTCCAACTGCAAGCCGCCGTTGGCTGAACTGGATTCGCCGAAGCTGTTCGTCCCCGAGAAGACGATGCCGTTCGTTCCGATGGGCGCGAACTGACCGCTGGTAGCCACCGAGACGCCGGCCCAGGGATTGTTCAATGTGGTGATGTTGCTGAGCTGAGCGCCCTTGACGTCCGTCAGGAAGATGCCGGCGCCGCCGTTGTCTTGCGACGTGAGGTCATTCACGGTGACGTTCGTGACGCCGTGCAGATCAAGACCGGTGCGACGGCTATTGTCGATCGTGACGCCGTCGATCGTCACGCCATCGACAAAATCAACCTTAACGCCGTAGCTAGGAAGCGCGGCCGATGGCGTCCGGGTCACGTGAAGATCACGTAGCTCAACATCGTTGGCGCTGATATACACGCCGCCGTTGTTATGGCCGGCCTTGCCGGTGTAATCGATCGTGGTTCCACCAACGCCATCGCCGGCGCCTAGCACCTTCTGACCGACCTGGCTGATCAACAAATCCTCGGCATACGTGCCCGCTTCAACATTGATCGTCCAGTTCGCGCTGGCCGCGTCCACGCCGCGCTGAATGCTGGAGTCGGTGGAGGCGGAGAGATCCGGATTTGGTGTCGCCGGGTTTGTCACGTAGACGTTGTTGGCGACGAATGTCACCAAGCCCTTCGACAGGTCGTCGACCTTGTGGAAGATCTGGTCTTCAATGCGGAAGTTATTGGCGGTCGGAAATGTGTTGGCGGACTTCAGGGCGTCGAAGCTCGTTGAGCTCTCGTTATCGATGAAGTACTTCGAGGCGCCAAAGACGTTCCCTGAAATGGCGCCGCCGACAATCGCCACGTCGCCGCCGGTAGCCTCTTCGAGGCGAATATCCGTTTGATTCGCCGTACCAGAGTTGAAGATGTTGCCGGTGATGCCGACGTTCGCCGTGCGAGCCAGAACGCCTTGCACGAGTACGCCGGTGACAGCCGAGCTGACAGTGTTGCCGCTAATCGTCGCACTTAGATCGACGGCTCCAGGATTGCCGCCAAGGTCATCGGTCGAAATCTGAATGCCAACGCTATTGGCGTTGACCAGGCCGCTGACCGTGTTGTTTGCGAACGACGCCGAGCCACTCGCGCTCAACGCCGAGAATGCCGCGAGGCCGGTATTGACGCCGCTCACGACATTGTCGTGAACGCTGACGGCCGCGTTGGTGTTGTAGACAAAGACGCCGCTGCTATCAGAGCTGCCAAAGAGAACGCCGCCGCTGATGGTGTTGTCTTTGACCTCGTCTGCCGCGCCGCCGGCGCCGCCACTGTTCGACACTAGAATGCCGGTGTTTGCGCCGCTAATCGTGTTCGTATCAATGTCCACGCCATCACTCGTCTGAGTGCCGATGGCGTTCACCGCGCTGCTAATGGTGTTGTGATCGATCGTGCCGTTGCTGTGGAACACCAAAATGCCGAAGGCGTCGCCGCTTGGATTCGTGATGTTCGAGACGGTGTTGTTCGAGACCGTGACCGAGCCCGGCGTCGAGCTGAAGTTGTTGCCCAGGCGAATGCCACGGTCGGCGAAATTACGCACCGCGTTGTGATGGATGTTGATCCCGGTAAGATCGGGAGATCCATTCGGCGTGGAGGTGGTGATTCCGACGCTGCCGTCGTTCGCACCCAGCTCTCCATCGATGGTTAGCCCAGCGATTTCCACGCCGCTGACCGTAATCGTGATGGCATTCGAACCGCCGGTTGTTGGTTGAAGGACCGAATCGTTCGAACCGTCGCCAGCCGGCGTTCCAGTCGTGCCGCCGCCGACGCCATCGTTGTCGTAGTCCTCGCCGAGGATGTGAACCGGCTTGTTGACAACGACGTTTTGACTGTAGCTGCCGTCGTAGACGTAAATCGTGCCGCCATTGGCGACCGCATTGACGGCGTCTTGAATGGTTGCGAACTCGTCGTAGCCGAAGGCCGTGCCATTGCCCAGCGAATCGCCGCCCGCGCCGTCGGCGTCAACGCCCAGCCCGGTACCGGCCCAGTTGTCGTTGACGAACACGACCGAAGCCGGCGGCGTTTGACCCGTCACGGCGTTCGCCGGCGTAAAGAAGACCTGCGTGTATTGCGGGTCATCGGCCGTATGGAAGACAACCAGCTCGATCGCACTGGGGACCGCCGTGCCGAATGAGTTGTGACGCGCGTAGACGTTGACGTTGCCGGCCGAATCGAGATTCAGATCGCGAATGGCATAGTTGCCACTCGGATTGGTTCCACCCGGAACGCCCGTATAGCCCGAAAGATCATTGCCCCCGGTGCTGTTGCCCAGACCGGTCGGGTCGCCGTCGGTCCCGAAATCGGAACCGGCGTCGACGATCGCGCTATTCTGAACATCAATGCCAATTTGGTTGGAGCGTAGATCGTTGTTTTGAATCTTTGCTTTGGCGCTGCTGCTGGTAGCCAATACGCCGACGCCGCCGCCGGTGATTGAATTGGAATCGATGACCGCATTGCCGCCTGTCACCAGCACGCCGGCATCGTAGTTAGAAACTGTATTCGCCTGACCTAGTGAAGGACCGCCAATAGTGGCGCCAGCCAAAGCCCCGTCGACCTGAATCGCGCCGCCTGCAGAGCTCGAGAACGTATTGCCTTGAATGACATTGCCGCCGGCGGTGACATAAAGATCCACCACGCCCGCACCCAGTGTCGAGCTGTTAAACATGTTGCCGGTGATCGTGTTGTTGGCGCCACGAGCGCGAAGGCTGTTGCCAAAGCGATTCGTCGTGCCCGAGAAGCTGTTGTCGGTGAACGTGGAGTTCAACGCGTCAATGGTTACCAACGTGTTGCCTTGCTCGTGCGGAGCCACCGGATTTCCGGAGTTGTCCGTCAAGCTTGTGCCGCCGGCGACGCCGGTAATCTGATTGTTCGTAAAGGTAATGTCATGGGCCGACGTCGTTCCGGTGCCGGAGCCCATCACCACGAGCTGGCGTGGCACATTGGGCAACGTGAATTGGACGCTTGAGTTGGTCCCGGCGGGGTTTGGACCGACAAAGGTCTGCCCTGAGAAGATATTATTGTCGATCGTGAAATTGAAGATGCTCTGACCCGACTCGGTCAGCAGGCCTTCATCGCCGGCGGCCACAATCTCGTTGTAGCGGATGTCGGCGCCGCTATGCCCGCCCTGGAAGTACAGCGCCGCGTTCTCAACGCCGGGATTGCCATTGTCGATGCCAATGATTTTGAAGCCATTGCCGGTCAAGCTGCCAATGTTCACATCGGTCGTGCCACCGGTGACCACAATCGTGCCCAAGGCGCCAACGCCGGAAATGCCCTGGATGGTCGTGCTGCCGCGGCCGACATTGGACACCAGCGTAAGGTTCTTGTTAAGCGTTATGTTTTCGGTAAACGTGCCCGCTTCGACGTTGACGGTAAAGCCAGCTGGTCCAGCGGCGTCGACGCCGCGTTGGATGCTGGAATCCGTATCCGTCGAGCCGGCCGAAGCTGTGCCGGGCGCCGTGACGTACACGTTGTTGGCGACCCACGTGATCAGACCCGCCGCGGTATTGCCGGCATCCACCTGGTGGAACATGTAGTCTTCGATGCGGAAGTTGTCGGTATCAGTTGGCGTAGCCGGAGTCAGTGCGACATCGAGCGCTTCGTACGTCGTGCCGGTCGTGGTGGACAGATCGATTGGCGTAGCGGCTCGATTGTCGATGAAGTAGGTGTTGCCGCCAAACTGGTTGCCATTGGCGAAGGTCACGACGCCCGCGTCCGAGTCGATGCGAACGTCAACGTCATTGTCGGTCCCATCGGCTGGACCATTGAAATTATTGCTCGTGAGTGTGCCGGCGCTGCTGTTGCGGAAGCGAATGCCGATGTCATTGTCGAAAATGTGAGTGCTGGAGATCGTCGCCGTTCCACCGTTCACGTCGATGCCAATGTGGTTGCCGTGAATTGAGAGCAGATTATTCGTGACGTCCGCGCTGGCATCAGCGCCGCTCACCAGGATGGCCGTGCCTCCTCCCGTCGAGATATCCGTATTGTTGGTGATGTTGGCATGCACGGTGACGCTTGGACCGGCGAGCGCGTCGTCAATCATCACGCCGGTTCCGCCTGCGGCGGTCGTAATCGAGACGTTGTTGAGAGTCAAAATCGCATTAGAAGGAGCGGCTCCAAACGGCCCGGTCGTTTCGTTGTTCGTCAGCAGCACGCCCGTGGCATAGCCGGAAATGGCGCCGCCGACGCCGCCGTTGATGGTGACGTTCATCACGTCGTTCGCCGTGCCGTCCCACGCGTACACGCCCACGTCGCCAGCGCCGGTGCCCGTCAGACTGTTCGGCCCAATGGTCGTAGCTCCGTCAACCGACCACAGCAACAGGCCGGTGCCGCCGTTGCCCGTGGTGATCGTATTGCCGGTCACCGTGACGCTTGCGGAGGTGCTGATTTCGTTGAGCGCGATGCCATTGGTCGCGTTGATCACGTTGCCCGTAATGGCTGTGCTGCTAGGAGCCGTCGGGTACAGCTGGATTGCCGTGATGCCGGTGGTAGCATTGGTTACGTTGTTGTCTGTGATTGATGACAACGCACTAAACGCCAAGATGCCGTCGCCGGAATAGAACGAATCGGGGGTCGCCGTGCCGATATTGCGAATGTCATTCTGGCTGACCGTGCCGCCGACAGGCGCGGAGCCGGCGTTCACCCAGCTCTGAATGCCGCGGCGGTAGGTGTTCAAAACGCGGTTGTTCAGAACCTGGGCGCTATCGGCGTCAATAACGATGCCCCGTGCGGCGTTGCTATCGGCACCGCCCAAAGCCGGCGTGCCGCCGGAAATGGCCGTGTTATCGCCATCAACGGTGAAGCCATCGACCGTTACGTTCGGCGCAGTAATGGTTACCAAGCCTAATACTTCGTCGGGCGTCGGGGAGGTGATGATGGACTCGGCCGCCACGCGGCCACGAGCGTCGGCTCCGAATTGGGAGCCGAGCAGCCGCAGGGCCTGGTTAACGTCGACCTTCTCGGCGTAAGTCCCGGCGGTGACGTCGACGGTGCGGGCGCTGCCCGTTTGGGCGCCGTCGGCAATGTCGTCGACGCCTTCTTGAATGCGGCCGACCGGACCGGTTTGAGCGCCTCGCCAAGTGACATGCAAGTGCGAGAAGTCGCCTTGGAAGCCGACGCTAGGCTGTACCGCTGCCGGTGCATCTAAGAAAGGCGTAACGTCGACGGCGCCTTCAGTCTTGCCGACCACTGCGGTGTCACTGGTGGTCCCCCACCAGTTCGCGGAAGCATTCACGGTCTTCGACGTCGTCGCGTTGGTGACCGCATGTGGCCCAGTCACGCTGGAGAAGTCGCTGTCTGTGACGCTCACGTTGGCATTCGAGGTCGCCAAAACGCCGCGTGTGCTGTTAGTCGGAGGCCCTGAGGTCGTGAAGCGGCTGGTGCCGATGTTCACGAGGCCGTCGGAAGCCAACACGCCCGCGCTGCCGCCAGCATTCACGCTGAATTCGCTGTGGTCCACGGTCGCGGTGGCGCCAGCTCCGCCAACGTTGAGTCCAAAGACAGAAACGTTCTGAATCCGCGTATGCGACATCGTGAGGTCGCCGTCGTTCGTGCCGCTGCCGTCAACGTTGACGCCCGTGAGTCCGCCCCCCACCATTCCGCCGTCCACGACGCTATTGGTGAGGTTCAGGGTTCCCTTAACATCGACGACGATTCCCGCAAAACCAGTGTATTGAATGCTAAGTTGGTCGATGTGAGCCGAGACGTTGTCGTCGACAGAAACGACCGGAGTTGCACTAGAGCTAAGCGAGATCGCGTCGCCGCTGGCGTCTTCGCCGTAGATGTTTACGTTCTTATTGACGTCGATCGAGCCTGTATAACTCCCCGCCAACACATGGATCGTTCCCCCGGTTGCCACTGCGCTAAGCGCGTCGCCGATCGACGAAAACGCGTTGTAGCCGAAGGTCTTGCCTGATACCGCGTCGTCACCGGCGCCGGTGTCCGAGGTGACGCTAGCGCCATTGGACGGCGAAGCTGGCAACCACGTGTCATTGACCCAAACGTCCGTGGGCGCTGGATCGAAGTCGAAGGTCGTCGGAGCCGTCGCGACGGTGTCGATTGTGACGTTGTCCAGGTTTCCAACGAAATTGCCCCAATCACCTGGGCCTCCGGCGCCAGAAAGAACGCGCACCCCGCCAAGGGCGCCATCATTCATGATTTTTGCATTGGGGAACGCCGCGATAATGGCGCTCAACGGCTTGACGCCGGTCCCAGGTGTGGCGCCAGCCGTACTGTTGTTGGCCCACCAGCCTCCGTCTAATGCGTCCCACGTCTGCCACGTGCTTAACTGCAAAGAGGGCTGGGGATTCGACGGAAAGAAGCTGGAGTCTTGATAAACGGGCTCGAAGAAAATGCGATCGTCTTCGACGTTATCGTTGTTCAAGTCGAGAATCAGGCTCATGTACGGCGCCTGTCCGCCATTGCCCATGGTTCCCGAGTTCCCGCCGTTATTCTGTTCCACAAAAGTGCTATAGCTGAGGGACTCAACATCGCTCAGAAGAGTGCCCGAGTAGTTCGGATTGCGCAGCATCGCATAATCATCGCCGCTTCCGCTGATTCTAAACTCGGCGCTTCCCGAACCCAACGGAGGGGTTGCCGGACCCGATTCAACAACAACGCTGGGGGCTGGCGAGTTAGGGTTATTGTCCGATGCGGTGAACTGCCATCCGTTCGCAAGATTCGGCGTCACCGTGACGGACAGCATCTGCCGCGATTCCAGCGACTCAAGCCCCAGCGAGCGAGCGCCAAGCGGCAGACTGACAAACGAGCTGCGGCGGAAGCCGCGGCCCAACCCGGCAAACAAACTGGTCATTGCGGCGAAGATAGACCCAAACCGCGACACGTTCAGCGGCACGAACCGAACGAACGACTGCCGATAGCGGCTCACACGGTCGGTGCGCTTGGCGCGAATCGCCAGCAGTCGCTCCTCGGAGCGGAAGCTCGCCCGCTCAGCCCGTTCGCGAATTTGGGCGGCCTTGGCGGCCCGGCGCTTGGGAGCGGAACCACTGCGGAAGCTAAAACGATTGCGTGCCATCGCGCGACTCCAGATGATCGCCGCCGAGCTGGTTTCTTCCGTCCTCGCGACGCCGGCCGCTCAAACGGCCGGCCGACGAAGCTCGGGGAAAACCATCCGACGAACTAAATAGGAACTAAGGAATTGTCTAAATGAGATGCGAGTACTGATTCAACAGATCAACCGACAAAGCAAAACAAATCAATTGCCAATCTCTGCCATGTTCTGAGCTTGCCGCGGCCAATACTCAGTCAACGAGAAGCCCTGCGAATCCTTCGCAGGAGCTGACTAACCCTGGGCGTTGCTGCGGCCGACGACGCGCTTGTTGACGTCGGTCTCGAGCACGCCAAACGCCTGTTCGTGCCGCTGCACAGAAAGGTGCAGGGCGTGCAGCAGGCGTTTCGCGGTGAAGTAGTTGGTGACGATCCGCTGCGTGAGAGTGACCGGCTCCTCGGCCACTCCGAATGGCTGCGAATTCAGCCCGAAGTCGATGATGAGCTCTTCAGGCGTGCCGGTGACGCGGCAAAAGTTGGCGTAGGACGCCGCCTGAAGGTGCTTGTCATCAACGCCGACGCCGCGCTGTGGCCCCGCCGCGTGCTGCGGCGCGGCGGCTGACAACTCGGTAGGTTCTTTTTCTGATTTACTTGAAGGTGGTGTCTTCGTCTTAGTTGCTTCGCTCATGAAGGTTCACTTAGATCCTTGAAAAGTGGCCAAGGCGCTAGTCAGTGCTCTACCCGTCTCCGCGATTGCCTGGAGCAACCTGGCGCCACGCATGCAGAGTCCTTGCCAAGCCGTAAACTATCCTAAGAACGACCAGTCCCCTCAATTCCCATAAACGAGGGGATCGGGTCAATCCTTCGACTCGAACAATTCGGAAATCTCGTTTGGTGCATCAATGTGCGCACTTCGGACGCAAAATGCAAGTAAGTTCAGCTCTGACCTGTCACATACATCGCCAATAACTCCGCACGGCTACTCACGTTAAGCTTCCTGTAAATTACTTTCAGGTAGTCCGCCACCGTGTGCTCGCTGAGGGTGAGCTTGCGGGCGACCTGCTTACGCGAATCGCCTCCCAGCAGCAGCAGCATCACCTGGCGCTCCCGTGGAGAAAGCCCTGCCGCCCCATTGCGGCAGCCCTTCGTTTCGCCACAAGGATGCAACCAGGAAACGTTCGGGTACAACACCTCGACCACGGCCCGATCTCGGGCCGAGAACGGAGGCCGCCCAAGCCGGCGGTGGAACCGCACGCCGCTGTAGCTTCCGTCCGAAAGCGGACAAATAGAGCATAAAAACTGATCAAACCCCGCCGCGTGCCACGCCTTTCCGGCCTCGCAGCCGGCCCATTCTTCATCGGAAAACAGCTGATCCCGCGAATGGGTCAGGCATTGGTTTTTCTTGAGCGCCTCGTTGATCACGCCCGTGATCATCGACTGCAGCGAGGGATGCGTGATCAGCTTGAGCATCTCGACGCGTTCGTGGCTGTCGTCCCAGCCGCCGTCCAGCAGCCGCACGGCCATCGTGTCGTTAGGGGCTTCGGCGTTGATTTCGCCCACGCCCCAGATCCAGGCGTCCGACTCGATTAAGTCGTTCAACCCGTCGAAAAAAGCTCGCTTTCGAGCCGCGATGGTGCGGTCAATCAACGGGTCGCCGGCCGCGGAGAGCAATCGAACTAGCGCGCCCAGATCCGTGCCATTGAAAGAAGGCGCCTTCATCGACAAATCAGCGAAACGACATGGCGCGCAATAACAAGAGTCGCCGCGCTCGACGCCAGCACGAGCGGGCAACGTAGACCACTTAGGGGAGAACCGTAAAAGCAGCGGCTTTGCCGCCACTCGCGCGACTCTTTTTTTTGTCGGTTTTCTCAGGATGATGAGCTCAAAGGCGCCGGTAGCCGCCGCAAGTCGCGCAACTGCACTGCTTAAGGTCATGTCCAGTGTTGGCGCACGGACCGCCGGCACAACCCCCGCGCTTGTGGGATTCTAAGCGTCTTACCGCGTCGTAATACTCGCGGCACGCCGACCAATGTGCTCTTGCCTCATGGACATTGGTCGCGCCTCGGCACAACCCCGCAAGCCCATCTTGCACGCCCATTCAGCTCGGCAATTCGATCCACGCAACCAGTAGTCTGAGCCTCCGGCCTGGGACCGCCAGTAATCAAGCCGAAGCTCCGCTGGGGGAAGGGCGCCGTCGCATGACGGCGCCCTTCTTTCTTGATACCGCAAGCCGTGTTGGAGAAATCGGGACGCCGCCACGTCGATGCGCCGCGCCGTCAGCGCTTCACGACATTCTGAAAAACGCGTCGCGCTTTTCAGTGGCGTCTACGTGAGCGGGTCAGTAACATAGGGAACCATCTGGCGTCCCGGGTCCTTTTCCCTTCGCGGAGCTCTTGGAGACAGCCCACTCCATCAGCGTCTGGCTATCGGGCTTGAAAGCTGGCGAGCTGGCGGCAGCAGACCGGCTATGGCGCCGGTACGCTGACAGCCTTCTGGAGGTCGCTCGCAAGAATCTCCGCGATGCTCCGAAAGTCGGCGGCGACGAGCACGACATCGCCCAAAGCGTCTTTCGCAACATCTGCAGCGGCGCCGCCGAGGGCCGCTTCCGCGACGTCCGCAATCGTGACGAGCTCTGGTGGCTGCTGCTAACCATCACCCGTCAAAAGGTCGTCGATCACATCCGCCGCGAGACGGCCGCCAAACGCGGCGGCGGCAAAGTCATTCGCGAATCCGACGTCCCGGGCGACCCCGATGACAGCGTCTTTACGCTCGACGCCATTGTGGCCGACGATCCCACGCCGGAATTCGTGGCGATTCTCGAAGAAGAAACGCAGCGGCTGATGGGGCTGCTGCGCGACGATTTGCTGCGGCAAGTCGCCCTGGCCCGCATTGAAGGCTACACCGTTCCCGAGATCGCGCAAATGGTCGGCGTCAGCACCCGTTCCATCGAACGGAAGTTAAAGCTTATCCGAAACTCGTGGGCCTCCCATGGAAGCGAACATCAATGAAGCGTCCACGACATGTCCACCGACGCAACCCGCGTACATGCGAAATGTCAACAACTTTTCGTCATTCTTGTTTTCTTGAGCGCCGTCGTGTTGGCGTCTTGGCTCACCGCATCGTGGCGCCGCTGCTTGTAATGGCCGCTTTTCATGCGAGGACCGTCGGCGGCGAGGTCGCTTGCACCTTTGAAGGCCAAATCCGCCAGTCGGCGTCAACGTTCGGCTTGCCTAAGCCTTTCGGACCGCTTAGCGGTCGAATTGTGTACGAAACTTCAAAGCCCGCCGATTATCCGCTCATTGGCGACGCTTTGGGTTACCGTCAGCAGCGGCCTGCCGGCCTCTACGCCGACTTTGGCGACATCGAAGTTCGCGCCGACGATTACTTGATGGAGGTTTTCAACGATCTGCCGCAAGGCGCGTCCGGGGTCGCCGACGTCGTGACATTCGCCTTTGCCAGCGATTTCAACCCACCGCTAACCGCCCCGCTTGTCGTAGACGGAGTACCGCAACCCGGGGGACAATTTCTGCTGAGCTTTCTGTGGTTCGGCGGACAGAAATTTGAGCATCCAGCGATTGAAGAAGTGGGAGCGCTGAGCGGCTATGACATCGCCATTGCCCTACTCGGCGACAGCGGACGTAATCAGTCGGCCGATGTGTTTGCCGATCAAATTACCGTTACTGAGATCACCGCCCTGACCGCCGATTTCAACCATGATCTCACGGTGAATGGAACCGACTTTCTCATCTGGCAGCGCGATCTTGGTGCGGCGACCGTGCAAGCCGATGCGGACCAAGACGGAGAAGTCACCGCGCTTGATCTCCAGCAGTGGAGAACACAGTGGGGATTGCGGTCGGCGCCCTCGGCCGTCCCCGTTCCTGAATTCAGCTCCGGGCTTGCGTTTTTTCAGGCTTTGCTTTGCCTGGCCTTCAATGGCCGTCGCGCGAGGTGATGCGGTGCCAACAGCCTCTTCACTCCGCGTCCGGGGTTTCACGCTCGTCGAGCTGCTAGTGGTAATCGCCATCATTGGCGTCCTCGTGGGCCTGCTGTTGCCCGCGCTACAATCGGCGCGTGAAACCGTTCGTCGCGCAAGCTGCCAGAACAACCTTCATCAAGTGGGATTGGCGCTGTTGAACTATGAAGGGTCGTACAAGCATCTGCCGATGGGCGCCCAGCAAGTCGGCGCCGCCGGCCATTCCTGGTGGGTGGAAATCTTACCCGGCCTGGAGCAGCAGGCCGCGTACGCGCGTTACGACAAGACCGGCGCCAACAATGGCTATGCGCTCTTGCATGTGAAGAACGGGCAAGTCGTCGATGGCATGCATGTGTCCGCCATGATGTGCCCGACGTCCACCCTCGAGCCGTTTCTATTCGTTGGCGAGTATCGCCTGATGATGCCCTCGTACGTCGGCGTCTCCGGCGCGGCGCCGCACGATGCGAGCGGCTTTAGCGAAAGCCGTGTAAATGTTTGTTGCGTCCCGAAAACAGACGGGGTGATCGCCGCCGGCGGCGTCCTGTTGCCAAATGCCGCGCTCAAATTGTCCGACGTTCTCGACGGCACATCCTCCACGCTAGTGGTTGCCGAAACATCCGAAACCACCGCCGATGATTACGGCCTCATGTGGCGGATCGACGGCGGGCATCGCCCCGGCTGGACGATGGGAACGTCGGGGAAGGGCACGCCGCCGAATTTCTTTGGCGCCGTCCCGGTGTGGAACCTCGCGACCGTCCGCCACCCGATCAACACCCAGCAGTACAACCTGCCTGGCGTCGAGTCGGACCACGGCGCGAACAACCCGTTCGTCTCCGGGCACCCAGGCGGCGTCAATGGGCTCAGACTGGACGGATCGGTCAGCTTCCTGGCTGATGATTTTGACGTCGGCGCGCTGAGCCGAATGGCTACCCGAGACGACTCGTCGCCGGCGCCCTGACCATCGCTCGATGCAAGGCGCGGCGCCTTCGCCGACCGCGATTCATCGCTCGCGTCGCCGTGCGATCGGCAACATGCCCAGCGCCGCGACGGCCAACACGCCCGCCGCCGGCTCCGGCACGCCGACGACAATATTATCGACAATGACGCCGCTCGCCTGGGTGCTCACCGAATTAAACGGATCGACGCTGCTGATCAGGATGTTGCCCGCCGTGTAATGCCCGCCGCTGTTGTCGTACGTGTTAACCACCGTGCCATTAAGCAGGAACTTCACCTGCGTGCCGGTCGATTCGATCCGCACCTTCACCCACGAACCCTTCACCGCGGTGGCCGCCGGCGCCGGGCCGCGCGAACCGATGACCCCTGTCTCAAAGCCAGGAATCGTCCCTGTCGGAACATTGTCATAACTTCCGAGCGACATAGCGCCGTTGGTCGAGGCCGTCCCCTCCTTAAACACGAACAGATCGTCGGTCGTAAAGCCGTCGCCTGAATACTCCAGCGCCAGCGGCCCGCCCTTGGCGCCGTTCTGATAGGGCGACACCGGATTGGCGTTGTCCAAAAACACTCCGGCCATGCCGAACTCGGTCTGCCCGCCAAGGGATTCGTTGTAAACGATCATGTCCATCTGGACGAAGAAGTTGCCTGAGAAGCTCTGGCCATTGGGATAGATCGAGTACGACTCGCCTTCATCGCCCGGCTGGTTCGTGAGATTCGTGCGAATGTAACCGCCAATGGTGTCGCCGCCGCTGGGATTCGCCAGGCCAAGGATGCTGTAGTCGAACGCCAGGTTCACATTCCCGTCCGGTGGATTCGAGCCGGTGACATCCTGCTGGCTCACCACCGACCAGCGCGAGCCGGCCAGGCCGTCGTTAAAGTTCTCAGAAAAGAGTGCTGCGGACGCCTGCGAGGCGCACACGGCCAGCGCTACGAGAATCGCTGCTGCTTGTCGGCTTCCCATCATTAGACGCACCTTGTTGTTTGCCCACGTGCGGAAGAGAAAACGCCCCGGAGCACGGCGTTTCCACCGAAACAGCCGGTCGCGCATAAACTAGGAAGATTTTGATTGCGAGTTGCGGGGCGTGCAACTATCTTGTGGCCATCGGAAAGGGCGGATTTTCCATGTTTCCTGACGCGCTGGATGCCGATCGAGGGCGGCTATTCCAATGATTCGTTGCAATTGCGAGGGCTGACAGAATGAATACTGCTGAAATGTTAGCAAAGGGTCGTCTGCTTCGCTCAATCCTTTCTGTGGTAGTCCTGCTCGGCTTCAGCGCCCAGAGCGCTCACGCACGTGGCCTCCGAGCCCGCCGTTGCCAAACTTGCTGCAGCGCAAACCAATGCTGCATAACGTCATGTTGCAACACTTGCTACAGCACAACTCAGCCCGCCTCTGCACCCGCGGGGTGGTCGCAACCTGGGCCTGTGAGGTTCAAGGACGGCTATCCGTCATGCATTTGCGTGATCTACAAGTATCTGGACCTCGGGGGCGGCACGCAGCTTTACTACGCCCACGAGCATGACGAATGCACGCAGAATCAGTGTCCTTATTACGACGAGATCTGGTATTCCGGGAACAACCTGAATGTCAATGAACTGTGCCCAAACTGTCATGGCGGGATGTATGATGGCTCCCATCGCGCGGAGCCGGACGTCAAACTCGACAGCGTGAAAAGCCCGAATTACGACCTGTACACTGATTCGGATCCGTTGAGCATCGTCCAGGGCTCAGGGATCTCAGTGACTCAGGGCCGGACCTTGCAGGGCATCTTCCGCGATCCGGACACGATGGGAGTTCGCTTCGTCAAGGTCTTCATCATGACCTACCACAAGAACGGCTTTCCCGATCGTGAATTCGCGATCGGCGTGGAAATCTCCAATCTCAATCAGGCTCCCGATTTCACCAAGAGCGCTGAGCATTATCGCGGCAAGGCGCACGTGTATAAGATCGGCATCGACCCAGGTCAGCGGGAGTGCATCATCCTGACGCCGTAGCTTCGCGCCCGCTCAGGGCAGATCTTCGTACCGCACCAAGGGCTTCGCGCTGCGCACGCATCGAAAGCCAAGCCCTGGTTCAGTTCTGTCACGTATGACAACAGTTCGAATCCGCGGGTCGCGCGTCTTAGCACTGACTTCGGCATTGCCATGAATCGTCGAAGAGTCGCCCCCACGCACGATACGTAAGTCCTGGGTTCCGAAAGATACGGACGGCAAAGATACGTCGCGCAAGCTCATCGGCAGTGAGCAAGTCCATTCAGCCTTATTTGAACAGAGGCCAACTACGGCTGGATTGGATGATAATCGGTCGAAGTCGGCAGTCGCATAAGTGGCGGACTTTGCACCTGCTTCGGAAGGAAACTCGTTGCCCCAAGGATACCGCTCCTTTCCCCCGTTCGTCGCCGCGAATTCGTATTCCACTTCGGTCGGCAGCCGCATTCCAAAGTCCTCGGCAAATTCGACGGCCGTATCGTAGCTGCAACTCCACGATTCAGCCGCCGAAGACGCGTCCTTGCCAGGCGGGTATGCCCCCCGGATTTGATAGTAGTCGGCGACCTTAAACTCGCGAGTGGACATGTAGAATGGCCTCACCACCTTGCGCGTGAGCGATTCACCTTCCGCCTCACCAGCAAGGAACGATTCGCTTCCTTCGATAAAAGCCATTTTTTCATTCACGTTCTGTTCCGGCATTTGGATCGGCACAAGGCGAAGGCTGCCATCGCTCTGCATTCTTGCGTGTCGATGGTACCCTCCGAACGGAGCCTCACCCCTTGCCGGCACCCGTCGTTGCACCTCCTGAAACCGTCCATCTTTCATGATGGCCAGCACCAGATAGTCGCCCGGCAGCATGTCTTGCCGCACCGGCGACGCACTTATCCCCGGGATCATCCTCTCGATTTCCGGTTCGCCCGTTGTCTTGTCCAGCGGGAAAAACGCCACCTTCGCGCCTGTCGGCTTAGTCTCTAGCACGATCGTCCGATAGCCCGCCAGCTCGCGGCTCTTCCGCTCCGCATGCAGGGCATACGCCGCCGATGAACCCACGGCCAACAGCAACAGCAGGCTCGCCGCCACCGCCGCCGGATGGCGCTGCACCCAACGCCATCCTTTTCGCGCGAGCCCGGCTCGCCGTGCGAGAATCTCATCGCCCCGCAAGAACCGCCGCAGGTCCACCGCCATCTCTTGCGCCGTCGCGTAACGCCGGCTCGGCTCCTTGTCGATGGCCGTGAGGCAAATCGTTTCCAGGTCCTGCGGGATCGACCGGTTCGTCTTCCGCAACGGCGGCGGCTCCACACTGATCACCGCCCGCACCACCGTCGCCTGATCCCCTTCAAACGGCGGCCTTCCGGACAGTAGCTCGTACAGCACGACGCCCAGCGCGTACACGTCGCTCCGCGCGTCTACCTCGCGGCCGGCGCCGCGGGCCTGCTCCGGCGACATGTACGCTGGGGTCCCCAGCACCTGCCCATCGAGGGTTAGCTCCCGCGCGTCCACCGCCAGCTTCGCCAGACCGAAATCGGCGATGTGCGCGGCCCCGGCCGAGTCGATCATGATGTTCGCCGGCTTCAGATCGCGGTGGATCACTCCGAGTTGATGCGCATAATCCAACGCTTCGGCCACCGCGGCGCACAGCTCCGCCGCCTCGCGGGCCGAGTAGCGGCGAGTCTTCAACGTCGTTCGCAGGTTCTCCCCATCGATAAATTCCGCCGCGATGTACGCCGACTCGCGCTCTCGCCCCGCCTCGAGCACGCCGACGATATTTGGATGCCGCAGCCGCGCCGCGGCCCGCGCTTCGCGCAGGAACCGATGCAGCTCCTCTTCGCCGAGCGCTTGCGAGCGCGGAATCTTGAGCGCCACCATCCGCTGCAGCCGCACATCGCGTGCTTTCCACACATCGCCCGCCGCGCCGGAGCCGAGCTTCTCGATCAGCTCAAACCGGTCAAACCGCGCCGGCGCCGCCGCCGGTCGAGCGGCGCCCGTCTGGTCCGCCTCGCGCACCGTGCTCTCGAAGCTCGACTTGAAGGCGACTTCCTCGATCTCGGAGGCGAACCGCGGATACGCGATCCGATAATCTTCCAGGCTGAGCGATTTGCCTGTTCTCCGACGATAGTCCAGATCGAGCGCCAACAATTCTGAGAACAACGGACCCTGCTCCGCCGCTTCGGCCAACGACACGAAGGCGCCGAGCTCTGGCCGCTCGCCGCGCCGCCATGCCGACTCGAACAGGTCGCAAATGGCGTCAATCCGGTTGTCTGAAGACAAGTTGGCTTGCATCGTCCCGAGCATCCGGCGCATTGCCAATGCGGAGAATCGTGAGGCCCAACGAAAAGCAAGTTCGCCTTAGTATGGGATCAGCCCGGTTCGGAAATCAACGCTGCTTACCTGCCATTAGTGTTCATTTCTGAACCGAACGGGCTGCGAAACGGCTTCATTAGACGCCCTTAGGACGCGAGCGTCCACACGACATAGATCAGCAGATAAAGAAACAAGCAGGCGGCCAAGGCCCGGATTATCCCCCCGGCGATGTGCAGCCCGCTTTCCTCAGGGCCGTGCTCTGGCTGGCTCATACGCGAACGCACCACTCAAAAAAATGCCGCGACGGCCCGGGGCAAATCGGGCCATCGCGGCGAGAGGGGCCGGGGACATTCGTTACGGGAAAGGTAGAAGGCAACGAAGCTAACCCGGCTATCGGATAGACCGTAATTCACCTCAAGAACCCGACAGCGGAACCGCTGAATCCCCAAAATCGGACGGCTTTGAAGCCGCCATGCATCCGACAAAGCGCACCGCCACGCATTTAGCCAAAAGAACGGAAGGCCCGGGGCGCGAGCCTCCCGCTAGAGTCGGACATCGCCTCCACAAGAGACGAGGACCATGAGCCATCTTAGTTTCCGCCCAGGACCCGTCATTACCCATATTCGTGGGGGGCCGGTCAGACTCGAATGGGCGGCGTGGCTTGTTGGCTGACGAGGCCGTGCTGGCCGATGAGGTTGGCTACGGTGATTTCCCGTTCGACCTGGACGAACTGGACCTCGCCGAGCGCGAACGGCCGCAACTCCTCGCCGGCATGCCAGGCGCGGTAACGCTGCTCGGGTTCCGGCCGGCGGCGCGAGATCGCCACGACGAATCCGCGTCCCCAGCCGCCGATGTCGTTGCAGATGTGGACGATGATCTTTTGGCCGATGGCGTCGGGGCGGGTGGCGTCGCCGGTTTTGTAGGTGATTTGCATGGCGCTCGCCGGATATCGTCCGGGTCCCCGTGGAGCGATAAATGCGCTTGCTTGCGTGTTAACTGCGATCACGGCGTATCTCGCAAGACTGCGATGTAGCCAGCTTGCTCAAAGTGGTGATCAGCCGTCAGCGCCTCGGTGATGCCTCGCTCCTTCATGAGCCGGAAGGAAAGGCAATCGGTCAACGACCAGTCTTTGTCAAGTCGCTGCTGGTACAAATCGAGGGCGGCGTTGAATTTGGTGGCCGATGTAGACGCCACTTCTACAAAAGGTTCGGATTGGAAGCTGCAGAAAAAACGGGCTGCGTATGCGCAATCGTCGTCCGGCGCCGTTTTTCGCTCCAGCCGAACGAGCTGCCTGGACTTTGATTGACAATCAACATCGTCGCAGAGTAGTATCCGCGCCTGCTCGACCATCTTTGATTTGCCGTTGCGATTCAGGCGGCATGAACGTGCCTGCGTAGTTAATCGTTTTTTGTCTTGCCGCCTTCTGGCATCCCTAACTTGTATCGGCCCGGACCATCATTTTCGACTTAAAGGAGGGAAGCTCATGACGAGACCAGTCACCCGGAAAATCATCCGCCACTTGGTTGCTGCGATCGGCGTCTTGTCTATTTCAGCCTCAAGCGTGCTTCACGCGGCCTCGTGGTCCCAGTTCCAAGGCGATGCCGCTCATTCCGGGCATATAGATGCAACAATCAATGCTCAGTCACTACACCCGCTTTGGACGCTTAGCAAACAGGATCTAGGCGCCCAGGGAATCGTGGGCGGCGTCGTCACGTCTCCGGGACGCATCTACCTGACTGCGGCGGTAAGCGGCTCGGCGCCCTACGACGTCATCGCCGTGAACGCTCAAGACAAAAGTGTTTCTTGGCGGACCGGTTTCGCACCCTATTTCGGCGCGCTGTCAGAACCCTCATTCGGGAACCAAACAATCTATGTGCACCAATGGGGACATTCGGGCATCTCAGGCGGCAACGCCTCTCAATATCCTTACGTGTGGGGTCTCGACGCCGCCACCGGCGCCAAGAAGTTCGGCACCAGCCATTCCGGCCAGTGGAGCAGTGGAAGTCGTCCTACCGTTGACGGAAACCAGGTGTTTGCGGCGGGCGGCTACTACGGCGGCTTGGATGCCTACGATTCTTCGTCAGGGAGCAGAGAGTGGTTTGCGAATGTGAACCAGCAATACGGCTGGATCCCCGCCGCTGACGCCAATCGCGTTTACGTCTACATGGGTTCGGCCTCGGCGAGCCCCGGGCCGCAGATCGGCACTCTTTTCGGATACGATCGCAGTAGCGGAGCGCGGACCGTTTCGATCGTGAATGGGGACGACCGGTTCACGACGTACAACGGAACGCCATTCGTCGGCGGTCAAAACGACGTGCTGGCCTTCACAGTCGGTTCGGCCGGATACACGCTCGTTAGCTTCAATGTGGCGAACAATTCTGTGAACTGGCGGACGCCTGGAAATTTTTCTAGTTATCTAGCCGTCGATGATGGTTTGCTATTTGTTCCAAACGGCATCGAACTGACCGTCTTGAGCGAATCAACTGGGAGCCAGTTGCAACACTGGTTTGCGCCGCCAGGCGAATCGCTCGATGGGAATCTCGTCGTCACCGACAATATTGTCTTTGTTGCGACTTCCGGTGGAAGCTACGGCATCGATCGATCAAGCATGCAGACAGTTTGGCACTCGACGATCAAGGGCGAACTGGCATTTGGCGACGGGATGCTGCTGATTACGAATCCCAACGCGGTTTACGCGTTCGCTGTTCCCGAGGCGCCGAGTTTCGTTTTAGCGATAATGCCGATCGCGGCGTTGATTGGTCTTCGGCGACGACGCTCCTGCTGAGCGGCCCGGAGTGTACCAGCTTCCGGCTCGACGGCGCCTCGCCTTCCCATGGCTCAGGCGCGTCGGTCGTTGCCGTGCTGGGCTTAGGCCGCCTTCGTCGGGAGTTCATAGACGGTGACGGGGATGTTGCGGGCGGAGAGTTCTTCGGCGATGAGGGGTTCGATTTGTTCCCAGCGGCCGCCGGCGAGGCCGCAGCCGATACAGGACATGTGGACGGAGGCGCTTGTCGTGAGTGCGACGTCGCCGACGCGGCGCAGGCCGGCGCGAACGGCGTCGTAACGGATGGGCGGCGTGGCTTGTTGGCTGGTCAGGCAACACAAAAAACAAACCCGAAGCGTCAGCGAGGGAATTCACCCCCGGCCCTCGCTTACGCAGCGGCTAGTGTGCGCGAACCGGTCTCGCCTACGCAGCGGCAAATATCCGTGAAGCCAACCCTCGCTTACGCATCGGGTTAGTATCCGTGCTGGCCGATCAGGTTGGCTACGGTGATTTCCGGTTCGACCTGGACGAACTGAACTTCGCCGAGCTCGAACGGCTGTGATTCCTTGCCGGCGTGCCACGCGCGGTAACACTGCTCGGGTTCCGACCAACGGCGGGAAATCGCGACGACGAATCCGCGTCCCCAGCCGCCGATGTCGTTGCAGATGTGGACGATGATCTTTTGCTGTGGCGTCTGGGCGAGTGGCGTCGCCGGCTTTGTAGAGGATTTCCATGGCGCAAGTGTAGTCGTCTCGCTCCGCGAGACGAAGCCTCTCGCGGAGCGAGAGGCCTACACTTGACGAGATGGCTACAATTGCTTCGCGTAGTGACGGTAATCGCCGGGATGAAGCTTGGCGCGCGTTGGATTGTCGCGAATGTACTTCCGAAGGCGCTCGAATTGCTCGACGGATCGCACCAAGTGGTCGAAATCGTCTATTTGCCAGAACCGGCCGCGGCGGCGGAGGGCGCGATTGAGCTTCGTGGCCGTATAACGCTTCCATGACTCGCACTGCTGGAGCATGGCGTCCGCATCTGGAAACGCCGCCAAAATATGGACGTGGTTTGGCATGACGACGAAATCGGTCAGATCATAGCGCTCGCCGTCGAAATGCTGCAAGCTGTCAGCAACGATTTGAGAATGCTCTGGCTTACGCAGCACACAAGCGCCATGGCACTCGTCCAGCCGGTCGTTCCAACGATTCGAGAACTTGATCTGAAATTCCCGAAGCAGAGCGGGACCAAGCGACTTCAGAAGCTCGCGCAAGTGTAGCCGTCTCTCTCCGAGAGACGAACCCTCTCGCGGCGCGAGAGGCCTACACTTGGCGAGATGGCTCGCCTCAATTCCATGCCGCCTCAGCCACTCATCACGCTCGGCAAGCCACTCATTGAGCACCGCTTCTGGAATCGAATCCCACGTCCGCCACGTGATGAAGGCAATCGTCCCGGCCTGCGACCAGTGCGGAAGGCGCCGCTCGATGACGGCGTAGTCTTGCTTGGGATCAAAGACTTGAATGCGCGATTGCAGAGGTTCAGACATCGCTACAGTGTAACAAGCTCGCCGAGGCATATCGTCGCGCAAGTGTAGACGTCTCGCTCCGCGAGACGAATCTCAACTCGCGAAGCGAGATCTAAAAGCTGAATCGCCGCTTCGCGTGGCGAAGCGGACCCTCTCGCGGAACGAGAGGGCTACACTTGCGCGCTCGCCGAGCCATTTCCGCGCGGACGTAGAGATTCCGACTTAATTGCATCGAGCATTAGGCTGAATGACGTTCAGCTATCGCCAAGATCGTGCGACCTTCATTTTCGCTAACCCGAAAATTCGTGCCTTGCTGAAAACCCTTGAAGATTGAAAGTTCTTGCAAGGAATCAATGGACTGGAGCTCGGAGATCGGTAAGTCCGTGCGATGCGTTAGCTTTCCAGTGACACGACAACGTGCCTCAGTGTCACGTTCCACCCAGTACTGTTGTTCCGCTTCCAATTCTGCCATTTCTTGTGGACTGGAATCCACGCGCATGACGGCACGGATGCAACGCTGAGGTCCCGTTTCCATCAGAAACGCGGTATCACCTGGAGCGATTTCATTCTTGTACCGCGTTACGAGCCAACTCGTCTCGTTCATTGGATCAGCCACGCGATCGGATAACCGATAGCGTTTAGGATCACACTTAAATATCCAATAGCTCATAACGCGGCTCGATTCCTTTTCTTACGGCCGCTCAAGTCCTAGACCCGCGCAGGAACCATAAGTGCGGTTCAAAAACTCGTGCCAGTCCAATTGATTCCCGTCGGCGCCGGATTGGCGGAGGGGCTGAATCGTCACGACGACGCCACGCTTGGCTTCGCTTGGACCAAGATTCACTTGGACGTTTAGCACGCCGTCGGGGCCGATTTGGAAGTGGAATTGGAGAGGCTGAGTCATCTGAAGGACCCAAGAAGTTCTAGGCGAGGGTGGCGGGTGCGGTCACTAATCCCTCCCCTAACCCCTCCCTTCGAGGGTGGGGGAACATTGAGCGGAGGGCACGGGACTCGAACCCGCAACCGGTTGCCCGGCACCTGAATTCCAATCAGGCTGCTAGCCAATTCGCTTACCCTCCGGAGAGCTTCAATGTAGGACATTGAAGCTTAGCTGTCAGCGGTCAGCCAGATGGGAGGATGCTGGATGCTCGGCATTAGACGAGGCGCGGAAGGGCGTCAGGCGGCATGTACCCGGCGCTTCACCCCTCCCTATCCCTCCCCATCAAGGGGAGGGGACCGGAAGAACTCTTTCCCATCCCCAGTCGAGCGCCGCTCAGCATCGACGATGAGGGGATCTTCTGGCTGAAAGCTGACAGCTTCCTAATCCATATTGCTGCCCTGAATCAGTTGCACGAACTCGGCGTTCGATTTGAACTTGCCGAGCTTGCT
The DNA here is from genome assembly GCA_025935855.1 of Pirellulales bacterium. GTDB lineage: Bacteria > Planctomycetota > Planctomycetia > Pirellulales > Lacipirellulaceae > Lacipirellula. The sequence continues at coordinate 23,195 of JAICUM010000005.1, forward strand.
GGTGAGCTGCTCCATCGCGTCCACATGATGCATTGAGGACAGCGTCCGCCGCAGCATCGTGGTGGCGTGCAGCATTTCGCCGGGGAGCAGCTTTTCTTCGCGGCGGGTGCCGGATTGCTCGATGTCGATCGCGGGCCAGACGCGGCGGTCGGCGAGCTTGCGGTCGAGCACGAGCTCCATGTTGCCGGTGCCTTTGAACTCCTGGAAGATCAGCTCGTCCATGCGGCTGCCGGTGTCGATGAGGGCCGTGCCGCAGATGGTGAGCGAGCCGCCTTCTTCGAACGCGCGGGCCGTGGCGAACAGCTTCTTGGGAATGTCCATCGCCTTGATATCGACGCCGCCGCTCATCGTGCGGCCGGTATTGCCGACCCACTTGTTGAACGCGCGGGCGAGCCGCGTGATCGAGTCGAGCAGCAGGAACACGTCCTTGCCCATCTCGGCGAGACGCTGTGCGCGAGCGATGGTGAGCTGAGCTAGGCGGACGTGGCTCTCCACGTCGCGGTCCAGGCTCGAAGCAAAGACTTCGCCGTTCACGTTGCGGCGCATGTCGGTCACTTCTTCGGGCCGCTCGTCGATCAACAGGACAATCACCGTGAGCTTCGGATAGTTTTTCGAGATCGCCTGGCTGACCTGTTGCATGAGCACGGTCTTGCCGGTGCGCGGCGGGGCGACGATCAGCGCCCGCTGGCCCTTGCCCAGGGGCGTGAGCAGATCCATCACCCGCGTGGTGAGCGGCTGCGGGCCGGTTTCCAGGCGGAGCCATTCTTCGGGATTGATCGGCGTGAGCTGGTCGAACGTTTTGACGTTCAGGTAGTCTTCCGGCGCCATGCCGTCGACGTCGAGGATTTCACGCAGGCGCGGACCCTGCTGCTTGCGGTGGTGCTGGACCATGCCGCTGATGAGCACGCCCTCGCGCAGACCGAACTTCTCGATCATCGTGCCGGGCACGAAGGGATCGGTGCGTTCGCGATTGAATCCGGTGGACGGATCGCGGAGAAAGCCGTAGCCGTTGGGGTGCATTTCGAGCACGCCCGAGCCGGGGGTGAGAGGCATGTAGCCGTCGCCCCCGCCGCCGCCTTCGGGGCCCGGCTCGTAGTCGCGGCGCTGGTCGTAATAGCGGCGCCGCTGACCCCCGCCCCGGCCGCCCTGACGGTTGCCGTTGCGATACCCGCCGCCGCCTTGCTGTTGTTGATTGTTGTTATTCCGCCCGCGGTACCGACCGCCCTGGCGTTGGTGCTTCTTTCCCATGCGAATCAAGATTCCTGATACTTGCAGAGATGGCCGTGGTTCGGCCGATGGAGTTGGCGCCTTCGTGGCGTGGATCGAAAAAGAGTTCACTCAGCGACTGTGAGGCGATGTCGGCGTACACGCGCACGCCCTCAGTTAGAAAATGACACGCTCGTCGCCTGATATGCACTGCTCCTCGTGCTCATGCGTGCGTCGAAATTGACCAGCCAAGTGAATGACGTTCGGCCAAAGGGGCTGGCAGCATCTGGTGCTTCGACCCACTGGCTTAGCGCGCATCACCAATCCTGATGCAGCGCTGTGAACGCTTCGAGAAAACCTCGCTGAGCCACCTCGACGACAGTAACCGCCGAAACCGTGCCAGCGCAGCCATCCTCGCTGGAGGGCTGAGCCGCGTATGTGCGAAGTGCGACGACCGTGGTGGGCGCCGCGCGAATGAAATCCGCGTGCCAAATTTGGCAGCCGCGACTGGTGGCCGGCGGGCGCTTCGGCGGTGAAGATTCACCCCGCGCTCGCAGCACGCAGCCGCTGGAGATCGCTTCTTGCGCATCGTGAGCAAAACATGCGCCCACGACAGGCTAACGAACTCGTCCCCGATCCCCCGTCAGACGCCGAAAACCGCTGGGCGTTCTTGGGGCAGCCAAAACTGGCTTCAAGAGCCTGCGGCAAAACTGCCAGCAGGGTTCTGAACTACGCGCTAATAATAGTCCCTACGGAACCCTTGTCAAGCTGGTTCGCAAGTGTAGGCCTCTCGCTCCGCGAGAGGCAATCATCTCGCGGAGCGAGATGGCTACACTTGCGCTCCGCAAAAGCCTTACCCGCGAACGCTAGAAGCCCATAATTTCGCCAGATCTCCTTTAGTATCAGTATTTTATGGATCGATGGCGGCCGGTCGGGCTCTTATTCAAGCCCTCATGCCAGCAGCGGCAAAACCGAAAAATCCCGCCCAATCGGCGCCTTCCGCCAAAGCCGCAACCGCCCGCATGCCGATGTTGGCGAAGGCGAGCAGGCGTCCGCACGCGCTTCACGGGCGAAATTGCCGGCGCCCTCGTCGCTCGTCTGAGCACTCTTCACACGCAAACGCGGATGGATTCGCCATGCTTCGTTCCTTTGGCCTAGGTGGTTTGAGCGTCGTGATGTTGGTTGGCTTGGTGCAGGCCGCCCCGGTCGAGCAGGGCGTGAATTGGCGCTCGAATCTCGAACAGGCGAAGCTCGAAGCGGCACAGTCGAAGCGGTTGCTGCTGGTGCACTTCATGACTCGCACCTGCGGACCATGCAAGTATCTCGATCAGAACGTGTTCAGCCTGCCGCAAGTCGGCACAGCGATCGAGCAAGACTTCGTGCCGGTGCGGATCGACGCCGACGCCTCGCCGGCAATGGCCGCAATGTTTCGCGTGGATAAAGTGCCGAACGAATTCATCATGACGCCCGAGGGGAACGTGCTGGCGAATCCGCCGATTCCCGACAAGGCGGACGCCTACGTCGCGCAACTGCAGGGCATCGCCCGGCACCTCAAGCAACAGGCGGCCGCCGCCTCTCCCGCGGCCACGCAGCAGGCCACGGTTAACCCTGCGTACGCCGGGCTGCCGGTGAGCGGCGCCCCGGCCGGCGCGGCTGCGGCGACCATGCCTGGCGCCGTTTCCAATCCAGCCATTTCCGCGGCACAAGGCGCCGCGATCGGGTCGGCCATGGCCGGACTGCCGAACCTCGGCGGCGCGGCGCCGCCAACGAACGCGATAGCGCCGCAGGCTCAAGCCAATCCGTTTGTCAACACAAACAGCAGCAATCGCTACGGCCAAGCCCAAAGCGTTTACGCGCCGGCCGCTCAACAAACGCCGGCAGCGCAGCAGAATGCCGCCTCAGCCGCCGGCACGATGGCCGCCGCCGCACAGAATCCACCGGCCACGGCAACAACGCCAGCCGCAAATGTTACAACAACTGCGTCCGCCAGCCCGGCGGCCGACGCCGCCGCGGTCGCCACTTCGAAACACGAGCCGCCAAAACTGCCGGCCGGCTCGCCGCCGCTGGCGTTCGACGGCTACTGCCCGGTCACGCTCAAGACGCTGAGCCGCTGGACGCCCGGCAACGTGCAGTTCGGCATGGTCCACCGCGGCCGGACCTACTTGTTCGCCGGCGCCGAGCAGCGCGATCAGTTCCTCGCTAATCCCGATTCCTACAGCCCGGTCTTCTCCGGCCTGGATCCGGTGCTGTTGATCGACAACCAGCAAGCCGTCGATGGCTCGCGGGCGTTCGGCTTTCGCTACGGCGACGCGTTCTACCTGTTCTCCAGCAAGGAGACGATGGAGAAGTTCAGAAAATCGCCGCAAATGTACGCCGCTGGCGTACGCCAAGCGATGAACCGCCTCGACGCCTCGAACGGCGGCACGCTGCGGCGGTAAATAGCCCGGCCATTCTGGCCGGAACAAGCACTGAATGTGCTCCGAATAGTAAGCACCACGCGCAGAAATCGCCGAGCCAGGATGGCTCGGCTATATAGGTCGCATCGGCGGACTCATTGATTCTTCAGCACGCGCTGCAATTGAATCACCCGCGCGCGCACTTCTTCCATATTCGGATTCAGCCGCAGCGCCCGGCGGTACGATTCCAGCGCCGCCACCAAATTGTGCTGCATCTCGAACGCTTGTCCCATGACCGCCGCCGCCTGGAAGTGGTACGGGTTAATCTCCAGCGCCTGATTGCAGTCGCGCGTCGCCGCGTCGTAATGGCCTAGGTGATAGTACGCCTTGCCGCGCTGATACCAGCCCTGAGCAATCCACGGCGCGTCCTGAATGATCTTGCCGGCCAACTGCGACGCCCGATCGTAATCGCCCTCGTCAATCTTATCAGCGACGGCCCCCAACCGACGCTGATGAATCGCCAACCCCACGCGCGGCCAGATCAGCGAGATGGCGTTCTCGGCCAGCGTCCGCACGCCGCGATCAAGATCGACCAGCGCCTTCCCCAGCACGAAATTCGACTGATAGTCGCTCAGCCGCCCCAGGGCCAGCACGGCGCCGCGGCGGGCCATCCGCTCCCCGTTCAAGGCCAGCCGCTCAAGACTGCCAATGAAATACCGCTCCGACACCGAACGCAAAAACGTGTTGATCTCCTGGTCTTCGAGGTACTGCTCGAAGTAATCAACCAACAACGGGCTTTGGCGATACGCGCGGCTCACGGCAGTGGGGAAGGCAAACGACCGGGATCAATCGCTTCAGGTGATAAGTTCGACGATCGCCCGCGGCAAATCGTCCATCTACTCGTTGAGTGTAATTGCCCCTGCCAACTGCTCAATGAAAATGTAAAAAGAAAACGCAGCTTCCCTAACGTCGATTGACCGCGGCCGAGCGCCAATTCCTGCCGTCGGCTCGCCAAACTCTTGACAGTCGCCCTTCGCATGTTTACTCGCCGGATGACGAACCGATGGATTGCCGCCGCGGCGACGATGCTTGTCGCCGTCGGAATCGTCGCGCCGCCATGCAATGCACAAACCAAAGCGGCCGCGCCGTCCGCTGGCATCAAACGCTACGAGCTGCCCGTCACCGTCACCTGGCAAAGCCAAGAACTCGCTTCGGGGCTGAACCGTCTGGCTGACTTGCAGCAGACGACCATCTGGCTCGATCGCCGCATCGATCCCTCGACAACCGTTGACCTCTCCGCCAGCAACGAGCCGCTCATCGACGTGCTGCGCAAGCTCGGCGAGCCGCACGCCTGGTCGGCGACGCCATTGGACGGCGTTGTGTATTTCGGCCCCAAGCAAACCGCCGACGAGCTCGCGACGCTTGCCGCGATTGCGCGACAACAAGTGGCGCAGGCTCCCGCGACCATGCAAAATCGATGGCTCAAGAGCGAGGCATGGTCGTTTCCCCGCTTAAGTCAGCCGCGCGAGCTGCTAGTCGCCCTAGCCAAGTCCGTCGGCGCCTCGATCGAGCACGTCGACCTCGTGCCGCTCGATCTGTGGCCCGCGCACTCCCTGCCGCCGACGCCGCTCGTCGATCGAATGGTGTTGGTACTCGCCAGTTTCGATTTGACCTGCGAGCTATCCAAGGACGGCCGGCAGCTCGCCGTCGTGCCTATTAAGCGGCCAGTGCAAATCACTCGCGAATTCGCAGTTCCCGCCGCGCGGGCCGCTGCCATTGAGGAGCAATTGCAATTGATGCCGGAAGCAAAAGTCGATCGCCGCGGGCAGCGATTGATCGTTTCGGCGCGTGTCGAAGAACTCGAAACATTGGCTGTCGTCATGCGCGGTCAAACAACATCCAGTGCCGCCAGGCAACAGTCCAGCAGCACGAAGCCCGCGCCTTTGGAAGATCAACGCTTCACGCTGCGAATCGAAAACAAACCCGTCGGCGCCGTGATCGACCAGCTCGCGAAGCAACTGAAGCTCGACGTGACGTGGGACGCTGCTCTTCAAGCCGGCGCGAAGCCCCGCCGCAATGCGCTCATCTCCTGCAACGTCCGCGAAGTGAACATCGACGCCCTGCTCAAAGCCATCCTCGCACCTGCCAACCTCGCCTTCCACCGCGACGGCCAACGCATCGCCATCCACGCCGCCAACTAGAGTAGCGCGTTCGCCGCCAGAGAACCTCACGACCGCATTAGCCGGTTCAGTTGTTCGCGAATCTCCGTCTCGATCTTCCCCTTGAACATCATCGCCGTCAGCGGGATGTCGCCCGACACGTCCAGCTTCTTGTCCAGCGACGCGATCGCGCCCGCCACCTTGAAGCCAAACGTCTTGAACGCGAACGTGAGCGTGTTCCCGTTCCACGCCTGCGTCAGGTCGCTCACCTTGTCCTGGAACTTCGCCTGCAGCGATTCCACGAACCGCTCCAAGCGCGACTTCGCCTCGTCGGCCGATAGATTGTGAGGCACCTCCAAATGAAACTTAGGCACGCGGCGTTCTCCTGAAGGGAATGATCCGAGCAAAACGCCCAGGATCCGATAGCGGGCGTCGCTTCATTATACGCAGATTACCGCGGCATTCTTGATCAACTGAATTGTCCGCAGATGTCGCCGATAGACGCAGATGTGAAGATAAGGAAACAAAAAGCATAAATCGACTGCCGAATCACTCCATTCACTCCGATCTGCGGCCATCTGTTCCATCTGCGGAAGTACTCTTCTCGATCTGCGGAGCGCGTTATGCCTCCTCATCCCAATCCGTGCGGTCCTCGCCATGCCACAGCGGCAGCCCGGTCCGCACGCGCTCCGCCAGCACGTGCAACTTTTCATCCGTCCCCGGCATGGCGCGCGTGGATTGGAAACGACGCTCCTCGACAGCCTCCGGCTCGAAATTCCACTGGCCTTCCTTGATGGCTTCCAGCACTGACTTCGCCACGAGTAGATCCCCCCGAATCTTCAATTGGCTAGAGAAGCTTGGCCTTCCTCTGCTCGATTTGCCAATATCGCGGAATGCACGCGCGTGTCAAGAAAATTCCGCGGCGCCCGCAAAACAACACGGGCGACAAATCAATGCAAGGCCGCCGCGCCCGCGCGCCGATTGCCGACAAGCCCGTGCAATTGAGCGACGCGGCTTGCGCAAATCACGCCGGTTCTGCCGCCCTTACAGGCGGCGCCGCGAACGCCCACGACGTCGATCAACTCTAACGGCAGCAGCGCCATGGACTCCACTGTCAGCCGCCCCGCGACAACGGTGCGCTTGCCTCGATCGCGAATCGAGCCGAGCAAATCCACCAGCGCCGCCCGGTCAAGCACGTCGAGAAGTCCGCCCGCCGATTTATCAAACGTGTCGATCAGCACCCAATCGGCGATTGATTCTGACAATAAGGTCAGAATCTCAGCAGGCGAGGGCGCCCGCGCCGTGTTGAAATCGGCGTACATCACCGGCACTAAACCTTGCCCGGCGTCGCTCGTCGCTTGTTGCACCCTCAGCCATGCATCTTTCCAGTCCTGCGACTTCTGTCCCGCGAGACCCAGCTTCAACAACTTCACTCCCGGAACCGCATGCACGAACGCCGGCCCCCAACCGATCCAATCCGACAACTCGCCCGCAGCCGCTGAAACCGGCGCCCGGTTGCCAACCGCAGCCACCACCCGCGCCGCGACGTCCGGGTACACGTAACCCAAGGCGCCGCGCGCCGGCTCCTTCAAGTCGATCCAGTCGGCTCCGCCGCGCAGCGCAGCTTCAGCTTCCTCTTCGTCGCGAACGCTTACCAACAGTTGCGTCATGTCGCCGACCCGCTACTCGCCGCTTCCGATTCTTCGCGCATCTTCTGCTCCAGATGAATCTCGCGCAGCCGATGATTCAGCCGGCGAATCAGCTCGCCGCTCAGCGGCTCGCACCACGTGCCGCGGATGCTGACATACCCGTCGCACCAGCGCGCCAGCGCGTCCTTCACTTCCATGTGCGCCCACTCCGGCGCCTTCTGCGACAGCCGGGCCACCAGGTTCACCGTCTCACGTTCCTTACCCGCCACCGCCGGCAAGTGCGACGGCCCCTGGCCCGCGAAAAACGATTCGACCACCTGCATCGGCACGGCGATCGGCCTGCCGGCGCGCAAGTAGAACAGTACCTCGCCGTCGCGATAAGCAACCCGCGGCCGCCGCCATTGGCTGACGAGGCCGATGATGAGCACGACGCCCAGGACGATCAGCAGCCACCCGGCGGCGCGAATCCACCACGCCGTCGCGCCGTTTTGCAGGAGAAACCCGACGCCGATTATCGCCGCCGCCGGTACCATCGACATCGCCAACACGCGGCGATTCGAGCGCAGCCACACCTCGGTTTGTCCTTTAGGTTCCATCGGTAACGATCTTACCTACGACTCCCGCATGACGGCAGGCGCCCAGCGCCATCAACGGACAAGAATCAAACTCACATGTGCATCAACTTCAGAAAGACTTTCTAAATTAGCCACGGAGCTACGCTCCGCCGGCGCAGTGGCAAGGGACGCTCCACTTCACATCGCCAGCGGAGCGTAGCTCCGCGGTTAGGAGGCTTGATTGCCTGTCCGCGAGGAAGGGGTCGGGAGTCTTTTGCGACTGGTCATTGCGTTTGCGTGGAAGCTCTCCAGTCGTAAAAGACTCCCGGCCCCGTGCGTCCCCAGCGCTAGACGGCGCACCGCCGCGCCTTTACGCTTGCTCTCCATGACCCTCGACGCTCGAGTTCGTTCACGACCGCGCGATCCTGCGCTGATTCCAATTCTCGCCGTCATCGTTGCCTACCTGGTCGTGCTGGCGCTCGGCTGGCCGCGGGATTGGACAAACGCCTCGCTGGCCGACCACAGCGCCGCCGCCGAAGCCGATCATGGCGCCGCCACAAACGCCCCGCCGAACGAGTCTGCCGCTCCCGCGCTGTGGGCCGTCACGCCGTTCGTGCTCCTGCTGGCGGCCATCGCCGTGCTGCCGCTGATTCCTCACACTGCCCACTGGTGGGAGAGCAATCTCAGCCGCTTCCTCGTCGCCGCCGGCCTGGCCCTGGTCGCACTTGTCTACTACGCCTTCATACACGACGGCCACGTCGTCGCCCATTGGCCCGGGCACGCCGTCATCTCGCGCCAGGATGGCGCCGTCCAATGGGGCTTCGTGAAAACCGTCCTTGCCAACGCGTTGCTTGGCGAGTTCATCCCGTTCATCGTCCTGCTGTTCAGTCTGTACACGATCGCCGGCGGCATCCGCATCACCGGCGATTTGCGAGCAAAACCAAGCACCAACGCCGCCATTATGGCCGTCGGCGCCTTGCTCGCGAGCTTCATCGGCACCACCGGCGCCGCGATGCTCCTCATCCGGCTGCTTCTGGAAACCAACCGCGAGCGGAAGCACGTCGCCCACACGGCGGTCTTCTTTATCTTCACCGCGTGCAACTGCGGCGGCTGCCTGCTGCCCATCGGCGACCCGCCGCTGTTCCTCGGCTACCTGCAGGGCGTGAGCTTCTTCTGGACTCTCGGCCTCTGGCCCGAATGGTTGTTCGTCAATGGCATGCTACTGGTCGCGTACTGGGCGCTCGACCGATTCTACTTCTATCCGCGTGAAGCCGCGCTCGACAGGCAGCGCGACGTCGCCCGTGTGCATGGAATTAAGGTAACCGGCGCCGGCTTGAACGGCCCGTTGCTGCTCGGCGTCGTGGCGGCGGTCGCCGTGCTCGATCCGAGCAAGGCCGTCCCCGGCACGACTTGGCATCCCTGGATGTACCTCCGCGAGGCCGTGCTGCTGGCGCTCGTGGCGGCCTCGCTGTTCTTCGGCTCGCACCACACACGCCAGCACAACCGCTTCAACTACTCCGCCATCATCGAAGTGGCCGCGCTGTTCGTCGGCATATTCATCTGCATGCAGCCGGCCTTGGAAATCCTCAGCGCCAACGGGGCGTATCTTGTCGACCGCTTCCAAATGGGGCCCGGCAAGTTTTTTTGGGCCTCCGGCATGCTCTCCTCGATCCTCGACAACGCGCCCACGTACCTCGTGTTCTTCCAAACCGCCCGCGACCCCGCCCAGGCCGGGTCGGTCACCGGTGGCGTGCCGGAGCCCATTCTCGTCGGCATCAGCCTCGGCGCGGTCATGTGGGGCGCCATGACCTACATCGGCAACGGCCCCAATTTCATGGTCAAGGCCATCGCCGAATCCTCGGGCGTCCGCATGCCCAGCTTCTTCGGCTACATGGCCTACAGCCTGCTGATCCTGCTGCCGATTCTACTGCTCATGGACTGGATTTTCGTCCTCCGCCCCTAGCATTAAGCTTGCCTGGCGGTTCCCTCCCCTTAATGGGGAGGGCTAGGGAGGGGTCCCATTTCGCTCGCCAAGGCGAAGAAGCGGGACAAACGTTACTTTTCGTTCCCATCGCCTCGTTTTAGAATGCCTTGATTCTCGCTTCCACATTCCGCTTAAGCAGATAGCCTCGCCGCGCTGACTCGCTCCTGTGCCTTCGCCGATCATCACCCGCCAGCGCGACCTCGACGACCTCTGCGAGCGGATGGAAGCCGCCGACATACTCGGCTTCGACACCGAGTTCGTCTCGGAAGACACCTTTCATCCCGAGCTGTGCCTCATTCAGGTGGTGACGCCGCGCGAGCTGGCGGTCATCGATCCGCAAACCGTTGACGTCGGCGGCTTTTGGAAAGTCGTCGCCCAGGGGGAGCACACCACCGTCGTTCACGCGGGGCGCGAGGAGCTGAGCTTCATGCTCCGCGCGGTCGGCGCCATCCCCAAGCGGATGTTCGACGTGCAGATCGCCGCCGGCTTCTGTACCAACGAATTCCCCGCGTCGTACGGCTCGGTCGTCGGCAAGTTCCTCGGCCGGCAGCCGATGAAGGGCGAGCAGCGCACCGACTGGCGCCGGCGCCCGCTGACCGATGCGCAGATCAATTACGCGCTGGAAGACGTCCGCTATCTTTTGCCGCTGCACGAACGGCTGACGCAAACGCTCGCCAAGCGCAATCGCCTCGCGTGGCTCGAAGAAGAAATGGCCGCCTGGCAGCAGCAGATCATCGAAGCCCAAGAGCGAAAAGATTGGCGGCGCGTCTCCGGCATTGGCAGCCTCAACGCGCGGAACCTCGCCATCGTTCGCGAGCTGTGGCATTGGCGGCAGGAAGAAGCCAAACGCATCAACCAGCCGCCAAAGCGTCTGCTGCGCGACGACCTTTTGGTCGAAATCGCCAAACGCAAATCAGACCAGCCGGACCAAATTCTCGCCATCCGCGGCCTGCAGCGCGGCGACTTGCGGCGCAAGGCCCGCGAGCTAGCCGCCGCCGTCCGCCGCGGCCTCGATGCTCCGCTGGAGCGCGATCACCGTTTGCCGCAGGGCGAACCGCCGTCGCAGCTCAACTTGCTCGGCCAGTTCCTCACCCCGGCGCTCACGTCGATTTGCCGCCGCGCCGAAGTCGCCGCCAGCATGGTCGGCACCGCCACCGATGTGCGCGAGCTGATTGCCTATCGCTACGGCTTCGGCGGCGCCGATCCGGAAGAAACGCCCGTCCTGCTGCAAGGCTGGCGAGCCCAGCTCGTCGGCAACCTGCTCGACGATCTGCTCGCGGGCAAAAAATCCATCCGCATCGCCGACCCGTCGCACGAAGACCCGTTGGCGTTTGATGACTTCAAGAAATGATCGCCCGCAAATCGAATCGTTTAGCCGCGACCCGCTAGGG
>JAICUM010000498.1 GCA_025935855.1 Pirellulales bacterium
AAGTAAATTGCACCCTTCCGGCTCCCTCCCCCTTGAGGGGAGGGCTGGGGAGGGGGTTGAAGCTGGTACATGCTTTCAATCACCCCTCCCTAACCCTCCCCATCAAGGGGAGGGAACCGGAACAATGGTTATTCTGTTCTTATGCCCACCAGACGCGACTTCCTGAACACTCTCGGCGGCGGCTTCGGCGCCGTCGCGCTCGCCGATCTCATGGCCCGCGCCGACGGCCTCGTTGCCCCCGGCCTCACCGGCCTGTACGGCGGCGTTCACCACCCGGCCAAGGCCCGCCGCATCATTCAACTCTTCATGAACGGCGGCGCCAGCCAGGCCGATCTCTTCGACCACAAGCCGCTGCTCACGAAACTCCACGGCCAGAAGTTCGACCCCGGCAATGGCCAGCGCGTCGAAGCCGCCACCAGCACGCCCGGCACGATCCTCAAGCCGCCCTTCCCGCTCCGCCAGCACGGCCAATCCGGCCGCTGGGTGAGCGACCTCATGCCGCATCTCGCCCGCCGCGTCGACGACCTCGCCTTCCTCATGGCGATCAAAAGCCGCACGAACGTCCACGGCCCCGGCAGCTACCTGATGAACACCGGATTTTTGCTCCCCGGCTTCCCGTCGATGGGCTCGTGGATCAGCTACGCCCTCGGCACGCTCGCCGACAACCTGCCGACGTTCGTCGTCCTGCCCGACGCCCGCGGCCTGCCCTACAACAACAAGGGGAACTTCAGCGCGGGTTTCCTGCCGGTGCAGCACCAGGGCACGGTGGTGAATACCAAAGGCGGCGAGCCGATCGCCCACCTGGCGCCGCCGGCCAGCGAAAAGTTCATCACGCGCGCCGCCGAGCGCGACGGTCTTGCCCTGTTGCGCGACCTGAACCGGGAGCACGAGCAATCGGTCGGCGGTGATCCGCGTCTCGACGCCCGCATTCAGGCCTACGAGCTGGCCGCCAAGATGCAGCTCAGCGCGCCCGAGGCGTTCGACCTCAGCCGCGAATCGCAGTCGATGCACGTCCTGTACGGTCTCGACAATTCCGCGAGCGAGGACTTCGGCCGCCGCTGCTTGCTTGCTCGCCGGCTCATCGAGCGCGGCGTGCGCTTCGTCCAAGTCTGGAGCGGCGCCAGCGGCGCCACCGACAACTGGGACAATCACAGCAGCATCGCCACGCAGCTTCCGCCGATGTGCGCCGCGACCGACAAGCCGATCGCCGCCCTTCTAGTGGATCTCAAGCAGCGCGGCCTGCTGGACGACACGCTCGTGCTGTGGAACACCGAGTTCGGCCGCATGCCCTTCTCGCAAGGCGGCGACGGCCGCGACCACAATGGCGGCGTCTTCGCCGGCTGGATGTGCGGCGCCGGCGTGAAGGCGGGCGTCTCGCACGGCCACAGCGACGAGTGGAGCTGGCAAACGGCCGAGGACGCGGTGACCACCTACGACTTCCACGCCACCGTGCTGCACCTGCTGGGCATCGACCACGAGCGCCTCACCGTGCGCTATAACGGCGCCAACCGCCGCCTGACCGACGTCCACGGCCAGGTGATCCACGAAGTCCTGGCGTAACGGCGACTTTTGTTCACGTTCAGTAAGCCAATCGAATATTGGGTGCCACTGCTGGCTTGTCCAGCAGTGGGTGCCGGGTACACGCGTCGCACTGCTGGACAAGCCAGCAGTGGCACCCGTTCGTTTAATGATCTGAACAGCAATAATCGCCGTGTCACACCACGCGCGCCAATCGCGATTTCAACTCCCCCTTCGACTGCATCCCCACCATCCGATCCACCAACTGCCCGTCCTTATACACCACCAGCGTCGGAATGCTCGACGCCCCCAGCGCCTGGGCCGTCTGCGGATTGTCGTCCACGTTCACCTTCGCGAATCGCACGCGGCCCTTCATCTCCGCCGCGAGCTGATCAATCACCGGCCCCTGCGCTCGGCACGGCGGGCACCACGGCGCCCACAAATCCACGAGCACCGGCGTCGGCGAACGCTCCACTTCCGCCGCGAACGTCGCGTCCGTCACGTCGATCGGCCGGTCATCCACCTGCAGCGGCGTTTTGCACCGCCCGCAAATCGGCTGCTCGCCGGCGTCGATTCTCGCCAGAGGCACGCGGTTGATTGTGCCGCAGTTGGGACAGCGAAGGCGCGTTGAATCGGACATTTCCATCACCCTTAGCTCTGCGTCTGAATGCGCTTGGCCGGCGCTCGGGACGATTGATCGGCATAGCGATTCTCAACCGGCGCCGTACTGGCGGCCGCTTGCGGCGCTTTGCGACCAGCCGCCTGCGCCATCAGCAATTCCGCTACGTTGTCCACGGTGAGCAGCCCCACCAGCCGCCCGTCGTCCACCACGGGCAGCGTCCGGCAATGGCCTTCCTGCAGCCGGCCGAACGCCGAATACAGCATCTCGCGCGGGCTGCTCGTCACAAACTCGCGCTGCATGACGTCGCGCACGAGCGCCGCCGAATTCCCGGAAGCCAGCGCGTGCGATAGCTCCCGCCGCGTCACGATTCCGACAACCTGTTCGTTTTCGACCACCGGAAAGTCCTGTTGAAAGCCGGCCAGGACCCACTCGCCCGCGCGAGTGATCGGCTCGTCGGGCGAAAGCGTCGCGAAGTGTGTCACCATCGCCCGGCTCACCGGAATGCCTGACAGCGCGGCGCGCATCTGCACCATGCTCGCCTCTTGCTGCGCGCCGACCCATACGAACAGCGCGATGAACAACAGAAACGGATTCCAGAACAACCCCGCGATCGCGAACAGGATCGCCATCATCTGCCCCAGACCCGCGGCGACCTGCGTTGCCCGCACGTAGTCCATGCGCATCGCCAACAGCGCCCGCACGACGCGGCCGCCATCCATGGGAAACGCCGGCAGCATGTTGAACAAAACCAAAACGACGTTCACCGCGAACATCTGATCCACGAAACTGCCGCCGACGTGCGTCGCGTCGCTCACCTGAAACACATGCCGGGTTAAGAGCATGCCGATGTAGAGCGCCGCGGCGAGCACCACGTTCACCGCTGGCCCCGCCAGCGCCACCACCAGTTCCTGGCTCGGCTTGTCCGGCATGCGCTCCAGCCGGGCCACGCCGCCGATCGGCAACAGGGTGATGTCGCGCGTCACGATGCCGTACCGCTTCGCCGCCACCGCATGCCCCAGCTCATGGGCCACGATGATGGCGAACAGCGTAAGAATAAAGACCAACCCCCACGCCGCCTCCACCCAGTTGTGATGCTCCAGATAATGGGCGGCCCCGACCCACACCAGGAGCAAGAGAAACGTCCAGTGGATGAAGACGTCAATCCCGGCGACGCGGCCAATTTTCCAAGACCCATTCATGGCGATTCCTTGAATGTGGGTGACTTTCAAGCTGCGGCGAAAATAGCTTCCCGCCTGCTTCCATTTTTCGCGGCGCCGCTCGTTCTGCCAAATCTAACGCAATTTGCCGCAAATCACGGGCCGCGTCCGGAAAGCTGACGAACCGTGCATTGCGGCGCGGCGGCAATCGGTTTTCAATAAAGATTCGCATTTCGCCGTTGGTAATTAACACCCGTAGCTGCATTGAATTGAAATGATCCAACGAACCAAACGCGCGTTGACCCTTCTCTGCCGTCTGCTGTTCGCAGTGACGCTGGCGCTTGTCTTACAAATCCCGCATGCTCACGCGGCTGAAAAACGGCCCAACTTCGTGCTCATCAGGGCCGATGCTTCCGGCTTTTCGGACGTCGGCTGCTACGGCAGCGAGATCCACACGCCGAACCTCGACGCACTGGCCGCCGAGGGCTTGCGCT
>JAICUM010000223.1 GCA_025935855.1 Pirellulales bacterium
AGACCCACGCTCACGGCGGCGACGCTGTCGATGAGCGGCAGCGGCGCCCCTTCGTCATACGGGCGGATGGATCGCAATGCTTGAACCAACGCCACGTAGCCGCCGGTGATTGAGGCCGTGCGCGTGCCGCCGTCGGCCTCAAGCACGTCGCAGTCGATGGTGACCGACCGTTCGCCGAGGGCCGCCAAGTCGATAATCGCTCGCAGACTGCGGCCGATGAGCCGCTGAATTTCGGTCGTGCGGCCGTCCACTTTGCCGCCGCGCTCGCGCGTCTTTCGCGGCGCCGTGCTGCCGGGGAGCATATTGTATTCGGAGGTGACCCAGCCCTTGCCTTGGCCCACCAGCCACGGCGGCACGCTGAGCTCGACGCTGGCGGTGCATAGGACCGTGGTTCGGCCGGCACGGACAATCACGCGGCCCGGCGAAGCGCCGAACGGAGCGGGTTCAATTCGCCATTGGCGCAGCTGATCGGAGGGTCGATTTTCCATGCGTTTCTTGTCCGTTCGTTGGCCCCGGCCTATCCCTGAGTTCCCAAGAGCCACGCCAGAATACCCTTTTGTACGTGCATTCGGTTCGCGGCCTGCTCGACGACAACACTGTAGGGGGCGTCCATTACTTCATCGGTCACTTCTTCGCCACGCCGGGCCGGCAGGCAGTGCATAAAGACCGCGCCCTGTCCCGCGGCCGCCATGAGTTTTCCGGTCACCTGATAGTCCGCGAAGTCTTTCCGCCGCTTGTCCTGTTCTGCTTCCTGTCCCATGCTGGCCCAGACGTCAGTATAAATGGCCGCGGCGCCGCGAACGGCTTCCAGGGGGTCGCGCGTCGCGGAGAACTTCGATGTCGGCGCCTTCTGTTTGAGCTTGCCCAGGAGCGGCTTGTCGAAGTCATAGCCGACCGGCGAGGCGACGGCGAATTCAACGCCTAGCAAAGCGCAGCCCATCGCCAGGCTTCGCGCGACATTGTTCGCGTCGCCGACCCAGGCCAGCTTCAGCCCCTCCAGCCGGCCGAAATGCTCGCGAATGGTAAACAGATCGGCCAGCGCTTGGCAGGGGTGGGACTGGTCGGTCAGGCCGTTGATCACCGAGCATGCCGCATGGCTGGCGACGTCCACGACGGTTTGATGCTTCTTGGTGCGCATCACGATGACGTCGACCATTTCGCTGAGCACGCGCGTAAAGTCGGCGAGGCTTTCGCGCTTGCCGAAGCCCACGTCGTCGCCGAGCGTCATGCTCGAGCCGCCCAGGTGCGTCATCGCCGATTGAAAGCTCACACGCGTTCTCAGCGACTGCTTTTCAAACAGCAGCGCCATCATGCGCCCCGGCAACAGCGGTTCGCGGACGCCGGCGCGGAACTTTGCCTTCAAGTCGTCGCTGAGCGCGAAGATCCGCAGTATTTCGTTTGTCGTCAGGTCGGAGACGTTGAGAAGGTGTCGCATGGCAGGTTGTTGAGCGGCCAGTGGCCAGTGGTGAGTAGCCAGTAAAGAAGATTAAATCCGGCAGCCGCCCGCGAAAGAATCGATCGATTTCAATGGTCACGGCCTACCAGGCTTACGCGGGAAACTGCCGAAGTTCGCCCGCGAGTATCTCACATCCTTCGCGCACTTCGTCGTCGGTCATGGTCATGGCCGGCAAAAGGCGGATAACATTTCCTTGCGTCACATTGATCAGGAGGCGCTTCTCCATGCAACGTTCAACCAGCCGGGAAGCGTCGTCGCGCAGCTCGATGCCAATCATCAGCCCGACTTGTCGGTATTCACGAATACTCGCCAATTCACTGCTCAGGGGATGCAGAAGTCTAAAGAATAATTCGGCCAGTTGATCAGCGCGCTGCAACAACCCTTCTTTTTCAATCGTCTCAATAGTGGCGATGCCAGCCCGCGCCGCAATTGGATTGCCGCCAAACGTAGCGGCGTGCATTCCGGGTCGTAGGCTCTTAGCGATCTCCGGCCGTGCCAACATCGCGCCGCCGGCAATGCCGCCGCACAAGCTCTTGGCGAGCGTCATAACATCCGGTTCGACGCCATATGTTTGGTAGGCAAACCACTTTCCCGTGCGTCCGCAACCCGATTGCACTTCGTCGAAGATTAAAACTAGTCCGTTTTCATCAGCGATCTTTCGCAAGCCGGCAAAAAATTCGACTGACGCAAATCTAATCCCGCCCTCCCCTTGGACCGGTTCGACCATGATTGCCGCGGTCTCGCCATCAACTTTCGCCCGCACCGCGGCCAAATCCGCAAACGGGGCGTACACAAAGCCGGGAACCAGCGGCTCGATGCCGTCGTGGTACTTCGACTGGGCCGTCGCACTGGTCGCCCCATAGGTGCGGCCATGAAAGCCGCCCTCGAACGTGATGATTTTGTACCGGCCCCGCGGCGTGTGCAGCCGGGCCAGCTTGATCGCCGCCTCGTTCGCTTCCGTGCCTGAGTTACAGAAGAACGCCTGCCCGCCAAAACTCCGCTCGCTGAGCATCTTTGCCCACTGCCCCTGCGCCTCCATGTGCCACGTGTTCGGCACATGAATCAGCGTGGCCGCCTGCTCCTGAACCGCCTTCACCACCGCCGGCGGACAGTGTCCCAACAGGTTGCAGCCCCAGCCGGGGAAAAAATCGAGATACCGGTTGCCCTGGTCGTCCCACACCCAGGAGCCCTCGCCGCGCACCAGCGACAGCGGAAACCGGCGATAGTTGGGGATGACGTACCGCTCGAAAAGGGCCGAAGTTTCAGGCGAGATTTTCATGACAGGGCTATGTCGAGTGGGCAGGCAGAGTAGCAAAGGCAATGATCATCCGACGCGCCGCGGGCGAGTCAGGTTCGCAAGTCGTTCGGCAGGACTTTATGAAACAAATCCCACATATAGCTGTTGCCACTCGCGGCTCAATTGGGCCCGATCCGCGTCGGAGAGCCGGCCAAGTGTCCGAATCACATCTGATTTCAGCAACGTTGCCACCTTGCCCAACCGAGCCCAAGAAGCCGTGCTAACCCCGTTCCCATCAAGGTCGGCACCGGCCAATCGCCCGCCTGCGTTCGTGTTTTCGACGTCACTGGCGCAATCACAACATTCATGTCGCCAAGGTCGAGCACGACGATTCCAGGTCGCTGCTTGCGCGCCGATTGTCCAGACTGAGGAAAGTGGATCAAGACGACCTCGCCAAACCTATAGGTCGTCATAAATCGCGTCCTCATCGGCATAAGCGTCGAGCAAATGCTTCTTGCCCACTTCCCGCCAATCAGTCATGTCATCAACCGATGGCGACGTTAACGAGATTTGCACGACATCGCCTGGAGCTCCACCCGTCAAAGGCTGGCTCAACTCCAAATGTGTTGGATCGATGATCCTAGCTGTAATCTCTTGCATAAGTCACCAATGGCTTTGCCTCGGACGAATCCATTTTAACCCGCATTGGCGCCATCGGACGCCACTAATTCCGATCCCACGCCGCGGTTCGTGTAGATTTCCAACAGCAGCGAGTGCCGCAGCCGCCCGTCGATGATGTGAATTTTCCGCACGCCCTTCGACAGCGTATCGAGGCACGCCTCGACCTTCGGAATCATCCCGGCTTCGATGCTGCCGTCGGCAATGAGCGCTTGCGCCTGCTCGGCCGTCAGCGAGTGAATCAGCGATTCCGGATCGTCCTTCCGTTTGCGCACGCCGTTCACGTCGCTCAAAAACACCAGCTTCTCGGCCCCCACGGCCTGAGCCACGGCCGTCGCCGCGGTGTCGGCATTTACGTTCAGTCGCTCGCCGGAGTCCGTCTCACACATCGAGGGAATCACCGGAACCTGTCCCGCGTAGGTCAGGTTATCGAGGATTTCCCGATCGACTCGCGTCACGTTGCCCACGAAGCCAAGATCAATTGGCTCGCCGCCTTCTTTGTTCGGTAGCGTTAGCCGTTCGCCAAACAGCACGTTGTTGTTCGTTTCGCCCACGAAGTTCAGCGGCATCGCCCGGCCGCCGAACGTCTCGATCCGCTCGGCGATCGATTCGTTGATCTCCTTGGCGAGCACCCGCTCCACAATTCGCAGCGTCGGCTCGTCCGTGTAACGCCGGCCCTGAATGAATCGCGGCTCGAGATTCGCCTCGGCCATCGCTCGGCTGATGGCCGCCCCGCCGCCGTGGACGACGATCGGCCGCATCCCCACCGTTTCCATGAACACGATGTCCATAAGCAAATGGCCAAGCGCCTCCGGATCCTCCATGACGCTGCCGCCGAGCTTGATGACGGTGATCTTGTCCCGGAATTGGCGAATCCACGCCATCGCCTCGATCAAGACGTCGGCTTTCTCGATCGCGGCTTGGGGCACGGCATGAATCACGCGATTTAACACTCCAGTCAGGCACGGACTGAATGCGGCGAATCTCGTATTCTAAAACGCCCCTGAATGCCGCGAAAGTCTCGACCTGCGCTCAAATTACCGCGAACCCAGAACCCTGTTCCGGAACTCCATTCTCTGGCAAGATAGGCTGAGCCTGAACGGCCGATCGCCTCGCACACCCCTGAACTCCTCGCCCATGCCGTCCGCCAATGCCATGGCGATCGTCCTTGCCGCCGGCAAAGGGACGCGCATGAAATCGGACCTTCCCAAGGTCCTCGTCCCGGTGGCCGGCCGGCCGATGCTGCGCTATGTGCTGGACTCCCTGCGAGCGGCCGGCGTCAACCGGCTGGTGGTGGTCGTGGGCTATCGCGCGGAACTCGTGCGTGAAGAATTGCGCGATGCCGCCGACGTTGAATTCGCCGAGCAGATGGAGCAGCTTGGCACCGGCCACGCGGTGATGATGTGCCGTGACCAGTTCGCCGAGCACGACGGCCCGGTGGTCGTGGTGGCCGGCGATTCGCCGATGCTCCAGGCTAAATCCGTCGCCGCCCTACTGAAAGAATTCGCCGGCAATCCCACGGCCTGCCTGCTTGGCACGGTCAATCGCGACGACCCGCACGGCTACGGCCGCATCCTCCGCGACGCCGCCGGCCATTTCACCGGGATCGTCGAAGAAAAGGACGCCACGCGCGAGCAAAAGGCGATCCGCGAAATCAACGTCAGCACCTACGTCTTCAACGCCGCGGATCTGCTCTGGGCCCTGGACCATTTACGGGCGGACAATTCGCAGCGGGAATACTACATTACCGATTGCCCCGCCATCCTGCTGGCCGCCGGCAAACGTGTCGAGGCGCTGCCGATCCTCAAGCCCTGCGAAGCGCTCAGCATCAACAGCCCCGAAGAGCTTGCCCGCGTCGAAGCCGAACTGCAAAACTCGCCTCAGTGCTAGCCCGCATTGTCCCAATGCCGCGTCCCTATGACCGACCTAAAAATCTTCAGCGGCAAGGCCAACCGGCAGCTCACGACGCAGATCTGCGAGTATCTCGGCGTGCCGCTGGGAGATATTTCGCTGGGCAACTTCCCCGACGGCGAAACCTCCTGCAAGATCAATGAAGATGTCCGCGGCCGCGACGTCTATCTCGTTCAGCCCACCTGCCCGCCGGTCAACGACAATCTGTTCCAACTGCTCGTCATGATCGACAGTTGCAAACGGGCCAGCGCCGAGCGCATCACGGCCGTCATCCCGTACTTCGGTTACGCCCGGCAGGACCGCAAAGACGAAGGGCGCGTGCCGATCACGGCGAAGCTTGTGGCGAACCTCATCACCCGCGCCGGCGCCGACCGGGTGCTCACGATGGACCTGCACGCCGCGCAGATTCAGGGCTTTTTCGACGTTCCAGTCGATCACCTGTACGCGGCGCCGGTGCTCAACCAGCACTTCCTTAGCCTGAAGATCCCGCTCGATGAGATCGTGATTGTCAGCCCCGACGAGGGGAGCATCAAGCGTGCCCTCGGTCATGCCAAGCGCATTGGCGGCTCGGTAGCGATCATCGACAAGCGCCGCATGAGCGCCGAGAAAACAGTGCAGGCGAACATCCTTGGCGGCCCGGTCGAAGGTAAATTCGCCCTGATGTTCGACGATATGATCAGTACGGCTGGCTCGATCCGCGGCGCCGCCAACGTCCTGCACGAGCACGGCGTTCGCGAAATCCACGTCGGCGTCACCCACGCCGTCCTTTGCGGCAACGCGATGAACAACCTGCGGGAGGCGAATCTCGCCAGTCTCGTTTGCACCAATTCGATCCCGCAGCGGGCCGACCAGATGCCGCCCAACACCCGGGTCCTGAGCGTGGCGCCGCTTCTGGGCGAGGCCATCAAGCGCATCCACCGCAACGAATCGGTCAGCGGGCTCTTTAAGTGAAAAAGGCAAAAAAATTGGCCTCTTTCCACTTGAAATTGGGCCGCGAATTAGTGTATTTTAGTTCACGTTTCTCCCGCTGCCTGTCTCAAAAACCGGCAGCTTTGCGCTAGGTAAGCGACCCGTGTCGTCGCACCAAAGGTTTCGACCTGTCGGGGTAAACGAACTCGGCTTATGCCGAGCGCCCCCGGTTGAGCGGTTCCTGTGTGATCGGAGGGTTTTGGACTTTTGGACTTTTTTCAGGAAATCCAAAAGTCTCCGTTTGCCAGCGGATGAAATAATCGACAACCCCTTAATCCGTCTGTGGATACGCGTCAGTCTCCCTTTCGCAGAGTCGAGTTTTGATCACAAAAAAGTGGGACCCCCGGCGCCGAGCCACATGCCAAAATCCAAAAATGCCCGTCGAGCGACTTGCCCTTGAAACCCGCGCAAAATCCGGCACAATCAAGGGTTTGCCATCAATTCGAGCGAGTACGCCTGAAGGCGTCCTAAGAGTCCGCTATGTCCGATATCCTTCAAGTCGAAAAACGAGATTTCACCGGCAAACGCCGTAACCACCGTCTGCGCCTGGAAGGCAAGCTGCCCGGCATCATCTACGGCCATGGCGAAGAGCCGGTCAGCGTCGTCGTGCCCGCCGACCAGCTTCGCACCACGCTCCGCCACGGCCATAAGGTGGTGGACCTCGCCGGCGCCGCCAGCGGCCAGGCTTTGCTGCAAGACGTGCAGTGGGACACCTTCCACCAGCATCTGATTCACGTGGATCTGCTCCGCGTTGATGCCAGCGAGCGGGTGACCGTCGAGGTGCCACTGCTGCTCCGCGGCGAAGCGCCAGGCGAAAAGGAAGGCGGCGTCGTGGCGCACATCCTTCACTATGTGGAAATCGAGACATCGCCCATCGCGATTCCTGAGGCGCTGCACATCAACATCAACCACTTGGCGCTCAACCAGTCGCTCACGCTGGCGGCGATCACCGATTTGCCGTCCGGCGCCACGCTGATCACCGACGCCGAGACGGTGGCCGTCCAGTGCGAGGAGCCCGCTCCGGAAGTCGAAGAGGAAGCCCTTGCCGGTGCCGTCGAACCCGAAGTCATCGGCCGCAAGGCCGCCGAGGAAGAGGAAGGCGAAGAGAAATAAGTTTAGCCGCGACGCGGCAGAGGAGCGCGTTCATCCAGCACGCGTTCCACCCGCTTGCGGTTTAGCCCATGAAACTGATCGTCGGCCTAGGCAACCCCGGAGCAAAATACCAAGGAACCCGTCACAATGTTGGCTTCGACGTGATCGAGCGGCTGGTCCGCGAAACGGCCGCCGGACCGCCGCGGCCGAAGTTCGAGGGCGACTTGTGGGAGTGCCAACTGGCCGGCGAGAAGGTCTTGCTGCTCGAGCCGCAAACGTTCATGAACCGTAGCGGCGCATGCGTTCGCAAGGCGATCGATTTTCATAAGATACCGAACGAAGATTTGCTTGTAGTTTGCGACGACTTTAACCTGCCCCTGGGGCAGTTAAGAATACGGGCCGCCGGCTCCGACGGCGGCCAGAATGGACTGGCCGACGTCATCCGCACGATGGGCA
>JAICUM010000822.1 GCA_025935855.1 Pirellulales bacterium
GAGGACCGCATCATCCCGGTCGCACACGCCGAGGCGCTGGCCGGCCGCCTGCCAATCCATATCGTCGAGGGCGCCGGCCACCTGCCGCACATGGAAAAAGCGGGCGAGGTCAACCGGCTGATCGCCGGTTTCCTTGCTCGGATGATCCCATACGATGGGCTGAGCCCGGGCGTCCTGGACGCCCGGTGGCGCGAATCAGAGTCGTTTCTGCACTGCTAAGAAACCGCATTCCGGCGAAAGCCGGGACCCACTTTTCCGCCCTAGCGGAGGCGGATTAGTGGACCCCGGCTTTTGCCGGGGATGCGGAGAATAGGAGACTGCTCTTCTATCAGAGCGTGATCCGCGATCATCGAACCGTCATTCCCGCGAAAGCGGGAATCCAGGGCAACCATCCGCCGCTCGCCCTTGACCGCCGCTTTCGCCGGGCGACGAGGCATAAACGCGCAATTGTTATGAAACCCGCATACACCCGCGTTTCGTCCCGTCTGTCCAGCTGTTTATAAGTTTTGATAATCGCACAAACGACTGTAGGCTGCCGTGATCACAACACGCTTTGGAGAACATTGTGCGATTTACAGTCATAACTCTCGCCGGCCTGCTCACCGTGACCTCAATCGCAACGGCCGGTGCTGCTGAGGTGCCCCGTCCGATAGCAACGCTGCTCGGTCCCGGTGTCGGCTACCTGCTCTTTCAAAGCGATCTCTGCGGATGGGGTCTGACTGATAAAATCAAGACGACCTACCAGGACGGCTTTAAGGTCATTGGAATGACGGCCTCGCAGCAAACAACCGCGTGGACGCAGGCAGCGGACACTCAAAAGCGGATGGCGGCCAACATTTCGTCGAATCGGAAAGCGAAGATGAAGGCCAATACTTGCTCCGCCAGCGCTCGAGATCGAGTCGAACGCGATTTGGGAAAATAGACGCCGGCGGCCCGGGATTACTTCGTCGCCCCGCTTATCGCAATGACCCCGCGTCGACTACGACAGCAGCTTCTGCAGCTTGGTCGTAATCTGCGGGGCGGCGGTATCGGGAGTGATCGTGCCGGTGAAGCGGCCCTGGGGGTCCATCACGTAGACGACGGCGCTGTGATCCATGTCATAGCCGCCGTCGGCGCGTTCATGCTTGGCGTAATAGACGTGGTATTCCTTTGCCGCCTGTTTGACCTCGGCGGCGGTGCCGGTCAGGCCGGTGATCGGCCCGTCGAAGCTCCCGACATAGGATTTCAGCACCGCCGGAGTATCCCGCGCCGGATCGACCGAGACAAAGACGATGCCGACCTCTTTCTGCCGTTCCTTCGGAAGCTTGTCGATCGCCAGCGACAATTCATTGAGCGTCGTCGGACACACGTCGGGACAGTGGGTATAGCCGAAAAACACCAGATGCCACTTGCCCTTGAGGTCTGCCGCGGTGAACGCCTTGCCGTTCTGGTCGGTGAGGTTGAAGGGTCCGCCGACCGATGCCGACAGCAGCGAGCCCTGCGAGCCGCCCGGCGGCTGGCGAAGCGCCATCGTCAGCAGCGCCCCGGCGGCAAGGACGAGCAGCCCCGC
>JAICUM010000648.1 GCA_025935855.1 Pirellulales bacterium
CGCGCTTCGGCGGGGCTAAATGAGGTGAAAATGATGACGGACAAACAACTGCAGCGGCGTGAATTCCTCAAAGCCGCCTCCGCCGCGGCTGTCACCGCGATGGCGGTGGAAAAGGCCAGCGCCAAGCCCCCCGCCACGGCCGGTCTTCGACAAGCGGCGAGCGATGCGGAACCCGTCGTCCATCCGAAGCCTCGCGCTGACGCCTGCATCCTCCTCTGGATGGGCGGCGGCATGGCCGCGCCCGACACCTTCGACCCCAAACGCTACGCTCCCTTCCAAAAGGGCCTGCCGGTCGCAAAGGTCCTCAGCACCTTCCCCGCCATCGACACCGTCGTCGATAACATCAAGCTCACCGAGGGCCTGGAGCACATCGCCCAGGTCATGGACCGCGGCACGCTCATCCGCTCGCACGTCCAGCCGGACCTCGGCCACATTCTCCATTCGCGGCATCAGTACCACTGGCACACCGGCTACGTGCCGCCGCAAACGGTGGCCGCGCCCCACCTCGGCGCCTGGATGGCCCATGTCCTTGGCTCGCGCAATCCGGTGATGCCCGCGTTCGTCGACATCGGCCAACGCATCGAAGGCAACGGCGAGAAGGAAGAGCTGAAGGCGTTCCACACGGCCGGCTTCCTCGGCGGCGAATATGGGCCGTTCTTTCTGCCATATCCGGAGGACGCCGCCGCCGCGGTCCGCCCGCCGAAGGGGATGACGCCCGAGCGGTTCGAGACGCGCTACAAGCACTACCGCGAGTTGGTGCTACGCGGCCCCTTGGGCAAGCACGGCAGCGACTACCAGGTTGATTCGATGATCCGCGCGATGGAGAACGCGCATCGCCTCTTGAGCTCGCCGGAACGCATGGCGTTCGATTTGTCGCAGGAGCCGAAGGAAACTGCCGCGAAGTACGGCGACACGCGCTTCGGCAAAGGCTGCCTGCTCGCCCGCCGCCTGGTGGAAGCCGGCACGCGGTTCGTCGAGGTGACGACCGAGTACGTGCCGTTCGAAGGCTGGGACACGCACGAGGAAGGCCACTCACGCGCGGTGAACATGAAGAAAATGATCGACCAGCCGGTGGCCCAGCTCGTGATCGACCTGGAACAGCGCGGTCTGCTCGACCGCACGCTCGTCATCCTCGCCAGCGAGTTCAGCCGCGACATGCTCATCGAGGGCGTCCCCGGCAGCACGGCCAAGGACCAGTCGCGCGCCAAGAGCGACACGCTGGAACAGCCGGTCCACTACGGCCTGCACCGCCACTTCACTGGCGGCTCAAGCGTGCTGGTCTTTGGCGGCGGCTTCAAGAAAGCCTTCCTGTACGGCGAAACGGCGCCTGAGCGGCCGCTGCTGGCCGTGAAAGACCCGATTTCGGTGACCGACCTGCACGCGACGATTTTCACCGCGATGGGCATCTCGCCGCGAACGTCGTTCGTCGTCGAGAAGCGGCCGTTCTACGCGACAAAGGACGGCACCGGCCAACCTGTCCCGGCACTTTTCGCGTGAATTTCGCCGCCGCCGCGTCGTTTATCTAAATAGCGCAAGTGTAGCCCTCTCGCTCCGCGAGAGGGGAAATCATCTCGCTCCAGCGAGATGACTACGCTTGGCGCGCCGTCAACCGGGCGGTCGCCACGGCGGTTTCAGGTTATAATCGACTTTTGCGCGTGCGGCATCCCACCAAGCCCCGTTGGACGAACCATTGATGGCGGCGATTCGTGGCAACTTGCTCCTGCATGCGGCGATCGTGCCGCTCTCGATGGCAGTCGCCGCGCTCTCATTCAGCGAAGAAGCCCAGGCCGCCGAAAAACTCGACTACACCCGCGACGTCCGCCCGATTCTCGCCGCCAATTGCTTCCACTGCCACGGCTTCGACCCCGCCCACCGCGAAGCGGATCTGCGGCTCGACGTGCTGAAGTCGCCCAGCGACGACGTACACGGCGCCGAGACGGTCATCACGCCGCACAAGCCGGCCGACAGCGAGCTAGTGCGCCGCATCACCAGCGCCGACGCCGAAGAGCGCATGCCGCCGGCCGACTCCGGCAAATCGCTCAAGCCTGACGAAATTGAAACGCTACGCCGCTGGATCGACCAAGGCGCCGAGTACCAACAGCACTGGGCATTCGTGGCGCCAACACGGCCGGCCGTGCCAAGCGTGAAGGACGCCGGGTGGGTGCGGAATCCGATCGACGCGTTTGTGCTGTCGCGCATGGAGCACGAAGGCCTGAAGCCAGCGCCACAGGCTGCGCCAAACACACTGCTGCGGCGGCTGTCGCTGGATCTCATCGGGTTGCCGCCGACGGTCGAGGAGTTGGCCGAGTATGAGCACGAATTGAAGCCCCCGGCTCGGCCGGGGGACAACGCTGCGTATCAACGCGCCATCGATCGCCTCCTCGCTTCGCCCCGCTTCGGCGAAAAGTGGGCCCGCTGGTGGCTGGACGCGGCGCGCTACGCCGATTCCGACGGCTTCGAAAAAGACAAGCCGCGCTTCGTCTGGATGTACCGCGACTATGTCATCGACGCATTGAACGCCGACAAGCCCTACGACCAGTTCATCATCGAGCAGCTCGCCGGCGACCTACTGCCTTCGGCCACGCAAGAGCAGCAA
>JAICUM010000712.1 GCA_025935855.1 Pirellulales bacterium
AGTTTGCGGCCGGAAGAAATTGTGCGGACCCGTTGGTGAGATGAGCTTTTGCGCTAGCAACGACGCGCGTGGTTGGACGCGACACACGTCGACTAGCCAATGCCTTGCTCGTGCTGTGGCATCCGCTGCCGCGGAATTCGCGTTAGGAATTCGTTTCATGAGCGTAGTCGACCGGCTGGGAGAAGCCAATTGCCAGCATGGGAATTTTCGTTCTGGCAATGCGAAAGTTCTTGTCAATTCAGCAATTAACGACAATAAGACGCCCCCCGTCGGCTACCAAGCCCGACAGTGTTCGGTCAATTTCCCCGGGCGGCGGCAGATTGGTGAACCTCCCGGCAACTCAATTCGTTTCCCGGAGGTCGGCAACCGGCCCAAGATGCGGACAATGAATCGGACGTCATCCAGGGCCCCATCAGAACTCGCCGATGACATAAGATGAGTTAATTGAGAAGATATAGCCGAGTCGGCTGAAAAATGAACGTCGCTAGGGCATTGTCGGCGGAGAACCGAGACACGCGACGTTCAGTTGTCAGACGCGGAAAGTATAATTTTCGGCCGTGCTACCGGCGCGTCGCGTTGAACTCATCGACCTGCCGAAAGCCGCCGTCCACTCACCTGTCTTTGATGGCCGAATTACTGATATGAATCTCCTCTGGATTGTCCTCCCGTCCGCCGCGGTGCTGGCGATCGCCTATCTCACCTATGGCCGGCTGCTGTCGCGGCTGCTGAACCTGAACCCCGAGGCGCCGGTCCCTGCCGTCGAGCTGCGCGACGGGTTGGACTTTGAACCCATCTCGCCCGCCGCCCTGTTTCCGCAACACTTCTCGGCGATCGCGGCGGCCGGACCGATCGTCGGACCGATTCTCGCCGGCATCACCTTTGGCTGGCTGCCGGCGCTGCTCTGGATTCTCATCGGCTCAATCCTCATCGGCGGCGTCCACGACATCACGGCTCTCGTGGCGTCCATTCGGCACAAGGCCATGTCGATCGCCGAAGTCGTGCGGCTGCACATGACGCGGCGATCCTATCTGATGTTCCTCGGCTTCATCTGGCTGGCGCTGGTGTACATCATCGTCGCCTTCACCGACGTGACGGCCGCGTCGTTCGTCGGCGCGGCGAGCGCCGAGTCGGGCGGCGTCGGCGGCGGCGCCATTGCGTCTTCCTCAATGATGTATCTCGCGCTCACGCTGCTCATGGGCGTCGTGATACGCTACGCCAAAGTGCCGTCGGGAATCGCGGTGTGCATTTTTCTGCCGCTCGTGGCCGCCGCGATCGTCGCCGGCCCGTACATGCCGTTTGACGTGGGCCATTTGCTGCACCTCTCCGATGGCGACGCCCGCAAAACATGGGACGTGATTCTCCTGGCGTACTGCCTGGTCGCCGGTGTTGTGCCGGTGTGGCTCCTGCTGCAGCCGCGCGGGCAGCTCGGCGGATACTTCCTGTATGCCGCTCTCGGCGCCGGCGCCATTGGCCTGGCCTTCGGCGGAGCGACCGTCGAGTATCCCATGTTCCGCGGCTGGCAGGGCACGACCGGCAGCGGCGCGTCCATGCCGCTCTTTCCGCTGTTGTTCATCACCATCGCTTGCGGCGCCTGCTCCGGCTTCCACTCGCTCATCGCCAGCGGCACCACGTCGAAGCAGCTTCGCCGCGAAACCGACGCCCGCCCCGTCGGCTACGGCGCCATGCTCATGGAAGGCATGGTGGCCGTCGTCTCGCTCTCGTGCGTAATGATGTTCGCCCTCGATTCGCCGCAGCTCAAAGGGGCGCCCAACCAGGTGTACGCCCACGGCATCGGAAAATTCCTCGAAGTGCTCCACTTGCCGAAAGAAGTCGGCGTGTCGTTCGCGCTGATGGCCTTCACGACGTTTGTGTACGATACGCTCGACGTCTGCACGCGGCTGGGGCGCTATGTGCTGCAGGAACTGACCGGTTGGCGCGGCCGCTGGGGCCGGATGCTTGGAACCACGCTGACCGCCGGCGTCCCCCTGTTCTTCCTGCTGCGGCATCCCAGCGACGCCAAGACGCCGGTGTGGCAGCTTTTCTGGAACCTGTTCGGCGCGAGCAACCAACTCCTCGCCGCGCTCACGCTACTCGGCGTGACGGTATGGCTCTGGCGCACCCGCCGCGCCGCGTGGGTC
>JAICUM010000126.1 GCA_025935855.1 Pirellulales bacterium
CATCCGCTCCGGCGCGCTTGAACGCCAGCAGGCTTTCGAGCATCACCTTCTCGCGATCCAGCCATCCCCGCTGCGCCGCCGCGGCCAGCATCGCGTATTCGCCGCTCACCTGGTACACGAACGTCGGCGCCCCGAACGCTTGCTTCACGCGCCGCACGATGTCCAGGTACGGCATTCCCGGCTTCACCATCACGCTGTCCGCGCCCTCGGCGAGGTCGAGGGCCACCTCGCGCAGCGCTTCGTCGCCGTTGCCGGCGTCCATTTGATAAGTGCGCTTGTTGCCGCCGCCCAGGTTCGCCGCTGAACCCACGGCGTCGCGGAATGGCCCGTAAAACGCCGACGCGTACTTTGCCGCGTAGGCCATGATCTGCACGTCGATGAATCCCGCCTCGTCCAGCGCTCGCCGCACGGCGCCCACTCGGCCGTCCATCATGTCGCTGGGGGCGATCACATCGCAGCCGGCCTTCGCCTGCACCACCGCCTGCCGGCAGAGCATCTCGACGGTTTCGTCGTTCACCACGTAGCCGTCGCGAACCAGGCCGTCCTGGCCGTGGCTGGAATACGGATCCAGCGCCACGTCGCAAATGACGCCGATGCGGTTCCCGTGAGCCTCCTTCACCGCCCGCACTGCCCGGCACACAAGGTTCTCGGGATTGATCGCCTCTTCACACTCCGGCGTCTTGAGCTTTGGATCGGTCGCTGGGAACAGCGCGACCGCCGGGATGCCGAGTGACGCCGCCTCGCCCACCGCTTCGACCACCAGTTCGATCGACAGCCGCTCGACGCCCGGCATCGACGCAATCGGTTCGAGATGATTCTTCCCATCGCAAACGAACAAGGGCCATATCAGGTCATCCACCGACAGCGAGTTTTCGCGCACCAGCCGCCGCGACCAATCATGCCGCCGCACGCGACGCATCCGCGTCTGAGGAAAAGCCCCGAATGAAGTGAGTTCGAGTTCGCTCATACGTAGATAGCCCGGCCATTCTGGCCGGACGAATAAAAGACCCCGCCAACCGCTAATCAACGAATCTGAATAAAACCCTCACCGAGCCAGAATGGCTCGGGTATATTCTCCGACGATCCGCTTCTAAAATGTATTCTACCAACACGCAGGCTCGTCCCGCAGGCACATTTTCGTCGCTGCTTCCATGCCCACGAATGAACCGCACATCAATCTCGGCCCCTTCCATTTCCGCCCCTCGGGAATGCAAATGGACGGCCGCCCGCCGCTGGAAAACTGGAGGGGTCCGCTGCAGTTCGCCATGTGGTGCCAGCGCGCCAGCCCGTGGTGGATTGGCGATTTGATCAACGCCGGCGAGGATATTTTTGGCGAGGAGTTCGCCGCGGTCTGGGGCGAAACGCTTTCGACCGACATGGTTAGTCGCTATGCCTCGGTCGCCCGCCGCGTGCCACAGCGGAATCGCCGGCCAAAGCTTTCCTGGTCCGCCCACGCCGCCGTCGCCCGCCTGCCGCATCACCTGCAGCGCCGCATGTTGGCGCTAGCCGAGAAAGAAGGCTGGAATAGCGACGACTTGCAAAAGCAGGTCCGCGAGCTTGTCCGAACGCAGAAAGAAGCGCAGTCCAAGTAACCGCTCGGCGCTTGTCATTGAACATGACCTACACCCCGCACGACCTGCTGATCATTGGCCTGGTGATGACCTTCGGCAGCGTCGTGCAAGGGGCCGTCGGCTTCGCCTCCGGCCTGATGGGGGTGCCGCTGCTGGTTCTCTTCGGCTATCCATTGCGCGACGCGACGGTCGTCAACTTCGTGCTCACGGCGGTCCAAAACTCCGCCGGCGCCGTGCAGCTCTGGAGCTACCTCGACCCGCGCGAGCTGGTTTGGCCCGCGGTGTTCCGCATGATGGGCCTCCCGCTTGGCGTCTTCGCGTTGGCTCTGGCGGACGGCTCCGACATGGACGTCGTCAAGCAGATCCTGGGCTGCGTCCTCTTGGTGCTCGTCTTGCTGCTCGTAAGCTTCCGGGTTCAGCCCCGCGACCAACTGCACCAAGGCTGGACGCTGCTCACGTTCGTCACCTCCGGCTTCCTGATGGGCTTCGCGTCAATCGGCGGAGCGCCGATGGTCATGTACGTCAATGCGCTTACGTGGTCGGCGCAAAAGAGCCGGGGCTTTCTGTTTTTCTGCTCCGCCGCGCTGATGCCGTTGGCGGCGGTGCTCGTCTATTGGGAATTCGGCGAGCCAATCCTCCAGCCGGTCAAGGCCGCCTTGATGATCCTGCCGCCAACGCTGGTGGGTCTGGTCGCCGGCTTGAAATTGGGCTGCCATTTAGATAAGCAACTCTTCCGAAAAATCACGTATGCTCTGTTGATTATGATTGCCTTCGCCGCGATCGTGGGTCCGGCAGTATTCAACGCCTCCTAGCCCCGACCTAGCTAGGTCGGGGCTATCGCCACTCGTACGAGCAACGCCCCGCCGCTTCCTCACTGTCCCCTGACCACTGTCCCTTCCCCACCATGTACCAACCCGCCGAAAACCGCTATCACTCGATGACCTACAACCGCTGTGGCCGGAGCGGACTAAAGCTCCCCGCCGTCTCGCTCGGCCTGTGGCACAATTTCGGCGGGGTCGATGCGTTTGAAAACGGCCGGGCCATCGTCCGCCGCGCCTTCGATCGCGGCGTCACCCACTTCGACCTGGCAAACAACTACGGCCCGCCGCCGGGAAGCGCCGAGGAAAACTTCGGCAAGATGCTGCGGCTTGACCTTCGGCCCTGGCGCGACGAGCTCGTCATTTCGACCAAGGCCGGCTACCTGATGTGGCCTGGCCCGTACGGCGATTGGGGCTCGCGCAAGTACCTGCTCTCAAGCCTGGATCAAAGCCTGAAGCGCCTGGGGCTGGAATACGTCGATATCTTTTACTCACACCGGCCCGATCCCGAGACGCCGATCGAGGAGACGCTCGGCGCCGTAGCCACCGCCGTCAAGCAAGGCAAAGCCCTGTACGCCGGCATCTCGAACTACACGGCCGAGCAAACGCGCGAAGCTTGCCAGATCCTCCGCGAGCTGGGCACGCCGTGCCTCATCCACCAGCCCAAGTACTCGATGTTCGAACGCTGGGTCGAAGGCGGCTTGCTCGACGTGCTGGAACAAGAAGGCGTCGGCTGTATCCCCTTTTCGCCGCTCGCCCAGGGACTGCTCACCGATCGCTACCTGAAGGGCATCCCCGCCGACAGCCGCGCCGGCAAATCCTGGGGCTTCCTCAAGACCGAGCAAGTGACGCAAGAGCGCGTCGAGAAAGCACGCCGGCTCAATGAAATCGCCAAACGCCGCGGCCAATCGCTCGCCCAGTTGGCGCTCAGCTGGGTGCTGCGCGACCCGCGCATCACCACGGTCCTAATCGGCGCCAGCAGCGTCGGGCAGCTCGATCAGAACCTCGAATGCGTCAATGCCCGCGATTTAGTGAAGGAAGAACTTGATGAGATCGAGCAAATTCTTCGCTCCTGAACTTTTAGCCTTTTCGATAATTGCCCCGCCTTTTAAGGCGGGGTGGCTTCGGAAAGGGCAATCATCGGCCGAAGCGGCGGACTCCATCGTTCGGCGGATCACTGAGGCCGAGATGAGCCGCGGCTTGATTTCGGCCTCGGCTGAGTCTCCGACTGGGATAATGTCTTATGCTCGGCCGAGGAGCCATTCGTGAATATTTACCCCGCCTTGAAAAGCGGGGCTAATACGTTGGGAATTGACGCGTTTAGTTGTTCGTTACAACAATCCAAACGCCATCACCGGCGCCCCGGGAAACGCCACTGAGGAATCGCTCTTCCCTAACACCAGCGCATCGGCCGGCGCGGTGAGCGTCTCTTGCAGCCGGCCGAACGCGTTAAATACCTTCGCCACGGGCTGACCGCCGCGAACGATGTCGCCCGGCCGCGCCAGGAACCGCAGCACGCCGCTGGTCGAGGTCGTCGGATGGCTCGAATAACGAAACGTCCGGCCTTGCAGCTCCGCCGGCAGCGGATACACAAACGGCGCCTCGTCCTGTTCAACCAACTTTAGTTCCGCCAGCACCGACCACACCGCCTTTACGCCCGTTTCGACGAACCGCTCATTCACGACATATGACTCGCCGAGCTCAACCGTCATCGCCGGCACATCTTTGAGCAGTAGGCTATGCGAAAGCGAATGGCGAATCGCCTCCGGCTCCGCCACCACGGGCAGCCCCGTCTTGGCCGCCAGCGTCGACGCCTTGTCGTAAGCCATCAAGGAGCCAGCCAAGGGTGGCGGGTCGAGCACGGCGTACGGAATCGATCCGATCCAATCGTTGTGCAAATCCATGACGACTGCCGGCCGCGTTTCGCAAATGGCGGCAAAAATCTTCTCCGCGATCCGCTCCGCGAGTGTGCCTTTGGCGTTCCCCGGAAACGAGCGGTTGAGATCTTCCTCACTCATCGTCACATGCCGGGCGCCCGCCTCGAAACCGAGTGGATTCATCAGCGGAAACGCGTGGAGCGAACCGCTTAGCAGCGGCCGTTTACGCAACCGCTTGAAGATCTCCTGCACGACGACCATCCCGCCGACTTCGTCGCCATGCGCGCACGCCGTCAGCCACACGGCCGGCCCAGGCTCCGCCGTGCGGGCTTCCATGTAGGGTAACCGGCGCCGCGAAAGATCGGAGCCGCTCAATATTTTGAGCAATGAGTAGTGAAACTGATTGCGTGGTTTTGTGGGAGTCGAAGCCATGCGGCGCTTCTACCCCCTCCCTAGCCCTCCCCGCAAGGGGGAGGGAACCGGTGAATCCTATCTCGGTCGTCCATTCCCGTTCGCCGCGTACCGCGATTGGGCCGCTTCGATGATCATCCGCAGCACGTCCGCGTAGCGCAGGCCCGCGAAGCCCGCCATGAAGTTGAATTTCCCGTCCCAGCACCACCCCGGATTGGGGTTCACCTCGAGCAGCTTGATCTGGCCCGACGCATCCGCGCGGAAATCAAACCGAGCGTAGTCCCGGCAGCCCAGCCGTTCGAAGAGCAGGCTCGAATAGTCGTATAGCCGCCGCTTCGCTTCCTCATCGAGGTCGGCCTCGTGGTATTTGATCTGCGTCCAGTAAGCCGAATCCGGAAGCCACTTCGACTCGTATCCCAAAATCCGCGGCAGCTTCGGGTCCAGCCCGCTGTAGTCCACCTCAAGCGGCGGCATGAAGAACAGCCCGTGCCCAGGATTCCCGATAATACCGACGCTGTATTCCGTGCCCGTGAGAAACTCCTGCACCAGCAGCGGCCCGCGCGGAAACTCGCCGCGAAGCTGCTCCAGCCGCTCGATCAGAGCCTCCGGCGTCGCCACCACCGACGCCGCCGTGATGCCCACGCTCGAATCGCCGCAGTTCGGCTTCACCAGCGCCGGAAAAATCGACGGCAGCGTGGCCGATTGATCGTCCGGATCGATGTACGTTTCCAGCGGCACGGGGACGCCCATCGCGTCGGCCACGGCGCGCACCTGCGACTTGTTGTAACACAGTCCGAGCGCCGCCGGCCCAGCGCCCGAGTAAGGAATGCCAAACATCTCCAGCACCGCCGGCACGTGCAGCTCTTTGAACGCGTCGTTATCGAACCCTTCGTCGCACAAATTCAGCGCGAACTCCGGCGACTGTGACCGCAAATCGCTGATCAGCGCCGCGTGGTTGTCGAGATAACGGAAGTTGTAATCGTGTAGTTCGCCCAACGCGTCCTTCAGCCGCTCAATCGTCGCCAGGTCCTCGGGGTTGAACTGCCCGTCCCGCTTAATCGTGTCCGGCAGCCGCGGATCGCCCAAGAGTACCGTCACCTCGCTGAACAGCGGCTTGTGCTTCTTCGGTTTGGCCACCGTTCGCGGGCTCTTCGCGGTGAGCATCAACCGCCGGGCCATCATCCCCAGGTCCTGGTCGCGCACCGATTCCGCTTCCAGCACGTCGTGCTCACGGATGTGCGTGAAGCCGGCCGTTTCCAACAGCGCGACGATCGCGTCCCGCGAATAGAGCCGCTCCGCGTAAAACTGGTCGGCGATCACGCCCCGCTCGGCATGCACCACCACTTCGCGGGCGATTAACCGATTGCCGTCCCGGCTCAGGGACCGTTCCCGGCACACGAACTGGTTCTCGTCGATCCACTCCCAATTCCGCGGCACATAGTTCTGCCGCATCCAATCGCCGTTGACGATGTCCAGCGCAATGACGCCGCCCAGCCCCAGGCTCCGCATCACCGCCCGAAGGACGGCGAGGTCGTCCTCTTCCCGATCGAAATAGCCGAATGAATTGCCCATCAGGGCGACGCAATGGAAATCCGTCTCGCGCACCCGGAATCGCCGGGCGTCTCCTTCGTGGAACGAGACGCTCAGCCCCTGCTGTTTGGCCCGCCGCTTCGCCAGACGGATGAGATATCGCGAGCGATCGACGCCGTACACCTGCCTGAACCCGCGACGGGCCAGCTCCAGACAATGCCGCCCCTGCCCGCAGCATAAGTCAAGAATCTTGTCGTTCAGCTCCAGCCCGGCCGCCTGCACGAGCAGATCGACCTCGCGGACGGTGTTCGTTTCGTTCTCGACGACGTCGCCGTCGGTCTTTAAATAGACCGAGTTGAACAGCGTCCGCCACCACTCCTGCGGCAGGTGCCGCTCCAAGTCCGGCACCGGCCCCAGTGTGCGGATGCCGCGCGGCACGCCCTTAGCGGATAGTGCTTTAGCACTGCCCGAAGCGGCCGAGGGAAATGGAAGAGAGGGCTCCTCAAGCACCTGTCCGTTCACCGGATGCGTTCCTTCTGCGGCGCGTGCAGCCACGTGAACGGATCCGCCGCTCGACAAGCCATCGCTGCACAACTCGGGTAAAAGGATACCGCTGCCAGTACCAACTGGCTACGGCTGTCCTCTGACTATTCCCTCCCCTTGATCGAGGGGTAGGAAGGGGCGACAGGCCTTACTTTCATGAAAGCAACTGCGAACACCGCAGCCCACACCAAGTCGATCAGCCCGAACGCCAGCACCGTCCCGGCCAGCCGCCCTGCCCCGTACAAAACGGGCGCGGCGATCCCGAACGAAAGCTTCTCAATGATCCCTGGAATGATGATCGGCCGATAATGCACGGGATCACGCGCGATGATGAGAAACGCCACCTGCCACGCCAACGCGACGCCGATAAACCCGTAAAAGTGCTCCGGATGGCTAATCGGCGGCGGAAAATCACGGCCGATCCGCTCCTCCATGAAATACTCTGGCAGGAGCACGATGAACCCGTATACGCCCGCCACATAGAAAACGCGTCGCGCAAACTGCACCCAATCGCCCTCGCACTGGCCTGCGGTTTAGATCGCCACCGGCTTGCCAAGCTCCCGCCGCACCGGCACGAATTGTCCGGCGTGCATCAGCGGATGCTGCGCGATAAGGATAAACACGTTGCCCACCGTCGGGCAGAACGATCGCACGCGCTCCGGCGCCGGCTTGTCCAGATCAGCCTCCGACATGCCGCTCAGCGCCTCCACAGCGCACTTGTTCGCCTTGTCCATCAGGTCCAAGTACTCCTGCTTGGAGTAAAACTGCTTCGGATCATCGACGTTGGCCCGGTCCTTCGCGTGCTTGGCGTCAAATCCTTCGGGTAGTTGCGGCCCCTTCCCTGGCGCCACCGCGTTGATCAGGCCAGCGCTGGAACTTAAAACATGCCCCAATTGCCACGCCAGGTGATTGCACCCTTTCCCGGGCCGGCGGAGCAAATCCGCGTCGCTCAAGTCGCTCAAATAGCGCGTGACCACCATCGAGCTCATGTCCATCGCCGCCTGAATCGCCTGCTTCGCATTCATCGCTGGTTCTCCAAAAATCAAGAGGAGATAACAGAGGAAACAGAGGAGCCAAGAATTGCTTCACCTCTCCTCTTCCTTCTCTGTTCCCTCTGTTATCTCCTGTTGCTACTTCTCTTTGGTAAATTTTCCCTGCGCCTCCGCGCCTCTGCGTGAAGTCTTTTGGTCCGTGGCTCACGCCGCCGACAGCACCTTCATCTTCCCGTCGCGCTGCCGCTTGAACGCGTGTAGTTGCTTCCCCTCGGTGTTCACAAACTGCACGGTCAGTTCGTCGGGCGTGACGTGGATGTGATTGAAACCAAAGTGGCGTCCTTGAGCGAATCCGCGGTTTTCCCCTTTGATCTTGTACAAACGCTGTCCGCCGGCGCCCGATACCAGGAAGCTGCAATCGTAGCCTTCGACCTTCAAGTGCTGCAGCGTGTGATCGTGGCCCGCAAAGCACAGCGAGATGGGATGCTGTTGCAAAATCGGCCCCCATTCGCGGATGAGCGGCTGGGCGTCCCCATGCGTTGAATCGCTGAACAGCGGATAGTGATTGACCAGCCACAGCCACGGCGCCTTCGTCTCCTTAGCCAACTCGGCCTTGAGGAATCTTCGCTGCTCCAGCTTTTCCTTAGGCGTCAGCGCGCCTTCCCAGTAGCTGCCGTCAAGCGTGATGATCTTCACCAGGGGCTTTTCGGCGCTGGGCAACTCCAGCGCATACCACTTCGCCGGGAACTTCCACCGTGATTGCGGATTGTTCTTCGCGTAGTCCATCTGCATCTGGAGCTTGCCCGGCTGGTAGTCGTACATCGCCGTGCCGTAGTCGTGGTTGCCGGCGCAGGCGTAGAACGGGCAGTTGAGAATCTCGGCCGAATACATTTTCTCGAAATGTTTGTCGAACCGGTCCGGCGTCAGATAGCGATAGAAGTTGTCCCCCAGCGCGAGCACCGCCGACAGCGGCTTGCCCAGCTTCTGGGCGAACGCTTCCATCGCGCGGGCCACGGCAATCTGATCCCCGTTGCCTTTGGTGCCGTAATCGCCGAACGCCAGCAAATGCATCCCGCCGTCGGCAAAGCCCTCAGCCGCCGCCGCGAGCTTGCCCAACGGCCGCGCTGCCAGCGCGCCCGTGCTAAAAATCACCGACCGCCGCAACATCTCCCGCCGCGAAAGGAATTTTGCCGATCCAGTGTCATGCGAATCGTTCACCGTGCCGCCGTCCTTCATCAATAGGCCCAAACACTCGTGCAAGACCTCTCATCATAACAAACTGCGATGTCCCGGCTACGCTAGTGATCCTCCATCTTCAGAATCTTAACAATTGAGCTGTAGTCATCCGTCCACTCAATCGGCCGCACGCCGTCGCTGGCCGAGAGCGCCTGCCCCGCCGGCTTGCCAAGCCGTGACCGCCCCGGCTGATAGAGCAGCGCCCACGTCGAGGTAAGCGCGGCGTTCGTGTTATTCGTCGTCCCCTCGACCACAAACGCGTCCAGCCCGTACTCTTCCGCCGCCGCCAGCACGACAGGCTGCAGGTCCAAGTGCCGATTCGAAATGTGTACTGCCAGCACGCCGCTCGGCTTGCGCAAATGCCGAAGATAAATCCTGAACGCCTCGCGGGTGAGCAGGTGTACCGGAATCGCGTCGCCGCTGAATGCATCCAGCGCCAGGACGTCGAACTGCTGGTCGGATTCCTGCTCCAGCGACAGCCGCGCATCACCCAGCGCCATTTCAATCGTCGCCCCACGCCGCCGCGCGTCGTCCAAGTAGGTGAAGTACTCCTCCGCAATGCCGACCGCCAGTGGATTGATGTCGTAAAACCGAAACACATCCAGCGGCTCCGCGAAGGTCGCGATGGTCCCCGTTCCCAAACCAACGACGCCCACCCGCCGCGGCGTTCCCGCCGGGCCGTCCAACAGCATTCCAATGCCGCTGTCTCGTGAGTAATACGTTGTCGGTTCGCGTCGCCGATTGAGTGCTTCGAACTGCGCCCCGTGATTGATTCGTCCGTTTACCAAGGTGCGCAGACGGCCGCTCTTGGTCGGCCGCTGACCGACCTTTAGCACGCCGAAAAAATTCCGCTCCTTAGCCAGCGTCGCCGAGCTCGGCCGCACATACGGCGCCGCCATGAGCAGCGTGAGTGCTGACCACGCCACCGCCATCGCGCCCCAGACCGACAATCGCCGTCCGCGATAGTAGGGCGATCGCGGATCGGCCGCCAGCATGACCATCGCCAGGCCCCACGTCGCGAACACCGTCGCCGGCAGCTCATAAAAATCGTTGAACGCCAGCGGCGCCACGATCGCCACGAACAACCCGCCCAGCACGCCGCCCAGCGACAGGCTTAAATAAAACGACGTCAGCCGCGACGCCTCGGGCCGCAGCCGCGCGGCCTCGCCATGGCACACCATGCAGGCCGTCAGGAGCAGGCCCGCATCCGCCACGACTTGCCATTCAAGGGGAATGATCGTATCCCAAATCCAAGTCAGTGCCGCCGCGAACGCAAACGCCGCGAACCCTGCCATCCATGCCCACCGCACGTACCATCGATCCGCGTCGAACGCCACGATGAACGTGATCAAATAAATCGCCAGCGGCGCCACCCACAACAACGGCAACGACGCTACGTCCTGACAAAGGAAGTTGGTGATCGCCAACAACAGCGCCGACCCGCACGCCGGCAGCGCAATCCAAAGCACCCGATCGATCACCCGCGACGGGGTGGGGGGGGGTTTGGGGGGAGGAAAGGGGGCCGAACAGGCACAGAGCCCGGGGCCAAAAAAACCCCCCCCCCCCCCGGAGGCCCCCCGGGGGGCCCCCACTGGGGCGGGGGGGGACAAAACACGCGGAGGGG
>JAICUM010000123.1 GCA_025935855.1 Pirellulales bacterium
CAACATCGGCGGGATGGAGTCCGGTCGTCGGCTCATCAAGGACGTACAAGGTGTTGCCCCGCTGCAATCGCTGCAATTCCGTCGCCAGCTTGATCCGCTGCGCTTCCCCGCCCGACAGCTCAGTCGCCGGCTGCCCAAGCCGCAGATAACCCAGGCCAACTTCCCGCAGCACGCTGAGCGATCGTTCAAGCGGAGGCTCTTGGGCAAAAAACTCCCTCGCCGAGTCCACGGTCAAGTTCAGCACGTCCGCAATCGACCGATCGCGGTACTTGATCTCCAGCGTTTTCGGATTGTAGCGGGCGCCGTGGCAGACCGGGCATGGCGTGTAAACGCTCGCTAAGAATAAGAGCTCGACGCAGACGAACCCTTCCCCTTCGCAGTTGTCACAGCGTCCTTTGGCCACGTTGAATGAAAACCTTCCCGCGTCGTACTTGCGAGCCCGTGCCGCGTGTGTGCTCGCGAAGAGTTTGCGAATGTGATCGAATAGTCCGGTGTACGTGGCTAGATTTGAGCGGGGCGTCCGGCCAATCGGTTTTTGGTCCACGCGGACCAGGCGTTTGATGTGTTCCAGGCCTGCCACTATCCGGCCATCGGTCGTTATCGGCGAGGCGCCGGCAGCCCCTTCTTCCTCGTCTTCATCTTGCAGCGACTTTTGTCCAAGGGCCTCGGCCACGAGCTCTACGAGGACTTGACTCACCAAGCTGGATTTGCCGGAACCTGAGACGCCCGTGACCGTCGTGAAGGCGCCAAGCGGAAAAGAGGCGTCCAGGCGGTGGAGATTGTTTCGCGCGACGCCTTCCAGCTGCAGCCAACCCTTCGCTTCGCGCGGTTGGCGCTTCCGCGGAAACGCCCCATTAAATAGATGACGGCCCGTAACCGAGCGTTTGACGCGAGCCAGTCCCTCCGGAGGCCCGCTATAAATCACCTCGCCGCCATGCTGGCCCGCGCCGGGTCCGACGTCGACAATCCAATCCGCGTGTCGAATGACGTCCAAATCGTGTTCGACGACGAACAGTGTATTGCCTGAGGCTTTAAGTCCATCGAGAGCCGCCAGCAAGGCCTCCGTATCGGCGGGATGAAGGCCGGCTGAAGGCTCGTCCAGCACGTACACGACGCCGAATAGGTTCGATCGGACTTGCGTCGCCAGGCGCAGGCGCTGCAGCTCTCCCGGAGACAGCGTCGGCGTACTGCGTTCGAGCGCCAAATAGCCAAGTCCTAGATCGAGCAGCACGGTTAACCGCGACTCTAAATCCTGGGCGATCCGCTCGGTGACGACGGCTTTCTCCGGGTGCTTGACCGAGAGCTGCTTTAGCGCCGGCGCCGTGCCGTCCGCGTAAGGCGCCAGCAAGCTGGACAGCCGCTTCATGGGCAAATTCGAAAGTTCCGCAATGTCCAGGCCGGCAAATCGTACCGACAGCGATTCCTTCCGCAGCCGCTTGCCTTGGCACTCCGGGCAAAGGCTCCCGACCATGTACTGCGAGACGCGTTTCTTCATCAACTGGCTTTGCGTCGTGGCGAACGTGTGCAGCACATAACGCTTGGCGCTGGTGAACGTCCCTTGATAGCTCGGCTCTTCC
The DNA here is from genome assembly GCA_025935855.1 of Pirellulales bacterium. Taxonomy (GTDB): domain Bacteria; phylum Planctomycetota; class Planctomycetia; order Pirellulales; family Lacipirellulaceae; genus Lacipirellula. The sequence continues at coordinate 1,578 of JAICUM010000123.1, forward strand.
TTGCGTTTGAGGGCGCGGCGCACCTCGTCCGCCTCGTAGCCGGCGTACACCGGCACGACCGGTTGTTCATCGGTAAAGAGCAGCCAGTTGCGGTCTTTCTTCGAAAGCTCGCGCCAGGGCCGGTCGATGTCGAAGCCCAGCGTCACCACGATGTCCCGCAAGTTCTGACCGTGCCAGGCTGGCGGCCAAGCGGCGATCGCCCGTTCGCGGATGCTCAGCGAATCATCCGGAACCATGGACTGCTCGGTCACTTCATAGACATGCCCCAAGCCATGACACTTGGGGCAGGCGCCCTCGGGCGTATTCGGAGAGAACGCCTCGGCATGTAACAGCGGCTGCTTCGTGGGGTACTCGCCGGCGCGCGAATACAGCATGCGGAGGAGGTTCGAGAGAGTCGTGACGCTGCCAACCGACGAGCGCGTGGTGGGAGCGCCGCGCTGCTGCTGGAGTGCGACGGCCGGAGGCAGGCCATCAATATCGTCGACCTGCGGCACGCCCAGTTGATGGAACAGCCGCCGGGCGTAAGGCGCGACCGATTCGAGGTAGCGTCGCTGCGCTTCGGCGTAGAGCGTGCTGAAGGCTAGGGAGGATTTGCCGGAGCCGGAGACGCCCGTGAAAACCACCAGCCCGTCGCGCGGGATGTCGACGTTAACGTTTTTAAGATTATGCTCGCGAGCGCCGCGAACACGAACATAGCCTGCAACGCCGTTGCCACGATCGCTGGGACTGGAGAGGTGCTGCTTCCCTGGCATTGAAGGAGTCGCGTAGTGAACTTGATTTGCTGCACCCAATTGGTGTTTTCAGGGGTGCTCTGGCAACGCCCTCAAATGTTCATGGTCGCGACCGCAAATTCAATGCCGACGGACAATTTTTCAGTTGAGCCCGCGGTCCGACCGTTCCGTCCTAAACGTTTAAACACAGGGAACAGCCAATCGTGTTCCCATTCCAGTGCCGCCAGCTTCACGACAGCGTACTAATCGCCCGGCGCCGGCGAGCGTCTGGCCCAGGAACGTAAGCCGGCCGCGGTAAACGGTCAGGCTTACTGACTCTTCAGTGTTCAGCATTCGCCAAGCTCTACGTGGGCATTTTCCTTAGCCTATCGCTCCAACAGACGAGCGCCTTTCGCGCCTCCTAGATGAGGTCAACAGGACTGGCGGGACGACCTCTGCGAGCTAAAAAGGCAAAACCAAATTAGTCGGGCCTCCTTCACCAGCCGCTCGCGCCGAACGGCCTCCGGCGCGAGCGACATGGTTATCAGACGGACCGGTACGTTAACCTGCCAGCCAGCAGGTTCAGTGAACTGTCCAGATCAGTCGCTAGCCCGCGCAGCCATCGGGTGAACAAACAGCGTGATGCAGCCGCTGGCATGACACGGTGCGCCATATGAGAGGGTGCGGGATCGCGGCCGACGAGCTATCGTTATCACCGTCGTGTCGACGCGCGACGAATCCTTTTGTCGGTGAACACGTCGTATTCATCCGTGCTGCGCGTCGAAAACTCCGAGATGACCGCTCCCGAGGGGCCGGCCTGAAACCAGTGAAGCGTGTTAGGCGGGATCGTGTACTGGTCGCCCGGTCGCAAATAGATTTCATGCCATACGGTATACGCGCCGTCGCCTGCGGGCGGCTGACAAGCGGGCGCTGCCAAAGGCTCCCCTTCGACGTAGAGATACACCGAGCCCCAGCGACAACGAAAGGTTTCCTCCTTGCCGGGATCGTCGCCGACCGGCGGATGTCGATGCTCGGGGCAAGTCTGCCTCGTCCAAAGAACTAATTCCTTGGCGCAGCAGCGATCGGTGTTCACGTAGACTAAAATCGCGAGGCCTTGTCGCTCGAAGTCATTCAGCCCCAGTTCGACGATCTCGATCGACGCTTCTTCATCGGCTGTAATGACCAGGCCGGCTTCGCGGAGCCGCTTCGCCGCTTCGGTGCGATGCGCATCACGTGCGGGCGCGTCTAACGACATACAATAGGTTCCTTGATGTTGCGCCGGTTAGTGGAGAGCTCGCGCGCCAGGGACATTCTAGCGTGTCTCGTCTAAGCAGCTACAATCGCAGTCTCCGCGTCGTGAATGCGAGTCGTGCATGGAACCATGCCGTCCCACGGGCCAACACACTGTCTTCGTCATGCTTCCACTTTTTCAAAGACGCTCGGCGCTGGTGAGAACGACCGTTGCTGCGGCAACCATCAGCGCCTTCTGGGCATGTTTGCTGCAGACGCCTGCAGCTCGAAGCGAACAGCCGTTGATCGCTTACGTCGGAACATTCAGTTCGCCGCTGCACGACGTACTGCCGACTCAGGTAGACCGGCCTCCCGGCAATGGTCGGGGCATTCACCTCTTTAAAGTCGATCGCGGGACTGGGGCGCTGACGCCTTACGGCGTTGTGAAAATGGGCACGAGTCCAAGTTGTCTGGCATTGAACGCGGCGGGGACTCGGCTCTACTCGGCCAACGAGACGGATCAGTTCGGCGACAACAAGGAGGGCACGGTCAGCGCCTTCGCCATCAATCGAGACGGGCATCTCGAGCTGCTCAACACGGTTCCCTCCGGCGGGACCGGTCCCACATATGTGAGCCTGCATCCGAGCGGGCGGTTCTTGTTCGTCGCCAACTACCTCGGCGGGTCCGTCGCGGTGATTCCGGTTCTGGACGATGGCCGGCTGGGAACGGCGACAGACGTCAAAAAAGATGCGGGGACGATTGGTACCACGAAGGCGACGCACGCTCCGCCGGGCAGCAGGGCAATGAGCGGGCACGACGGAACGCATGCTCACATGATTCGCGCCGACTCGTCGGGCCGATATGTTCTGCACGTTGACTTGGGCCTCGACAAGATTTTCGTTTGGAAGTTCAACGAGCAGACCGGCGTACTGGCTCCGAGCGATCCGCGGGGCGTTTCGCTGCCGCCGGGAGACGGGCCGCGGCACATCGATTTCCACTGCAACGGTCGCTGGTTGTACTCGATTCAAGAGGAGGGCTCGACGATCGTGCTGTTTGACTTTGACGCACAGAAGGGGCAGTTACGCGCGCGGCAGACTATCTCCACGCTGCCGCCAGGTTTTGCCGGTAGTAATTTCTGCTCCGAAATCCTGGCGTCTCGTGATGGGCGGTTTGTGTATGCCGGCAATCGGCTGCACGACAGCATTAGTATCTTTTCCGTCGGCTCCGATGGCGAGTTGAGGTTCGTCGGCGAGCAGTGGGCTCGCGGAAATTATCCTCGCAGTTTCAATTTCGACCCCGCCGGCCAATTCTTGTATTGCTGTAACCAGCGCAGCGACAACGTCACCGTTTTTCACGTGGATCGCGCGTCCGGCAGCCTGGAGTTTACCGGCCAGTATGCGCCGGTCGGCAACCCGTCGTGCATTGTCTTTTCGCAAGGCGCCGGCGATTGACGTACGGTCGGACGGATGGTTCATGATGGCGCTCGATCGATGAAGCCTAGTTCGCAAACATCGAGCCGTTCGATTTCGCCGGCACGCGTCTGGTGGATTGGGGCGTTGCTGCTCTTTGCGTCGGCGATCAACTACATGGATCGGCAGACGCTGGCCAATGCCGCGGTGCGCATCAGCCGCGAGTTCGACTTGTCGCAGGAGCAATATGGCGATCTCGAACTGGGCTTCGGCTGGGCATTCGCCGTGGGCTCGCTGTTCTTCGGCTTCGTCGCGGATCGAACGTCGGTCCGCCGGCTGTACGCCGCCGTGCTGTTGCTGTGGTCAGCCGTTGGCGTGGCCTCGGGCTTTGTTGCGAACTATCACCAGTTGTTCATCTGCCGCACGACGCTTGGCTTTTTTGAAGCTGGCCATTGGCCGTGCGGAATCAAGACGGTTCGCGCCCTTCTTGATACTGAGCAGCGCGCCCTGGGCAACAGCGTGCTTCAGAGCGGAACGTCAATCGGCGCCATCGCGACGCCGCTGTTGATGAATTGGATGTTGACCGACGAGCTGAGCAGTTGGCGTCTGCCGTTTCAAGCCGTGGGCGCGGTCGGCGTCCTGTGGGCTGTCGCCTGGCTGGCCGTTGTGCCTCGAGACGCGCTCCCGGCCCCCACGGTTTCGGAAGTAAGGGCGTCTGAGGGACTGTGGCGAACTCTTCTCGATCGGCGGATGCTGATCATCCTTGTGGTGGTCGCGCTCATTAATACCACGTGGCAAGTATTTCGCGCCTGGCTTCCGAAATTCCTGCAGGAAGGGCGCGGCTACGAGGAATCGCAAGCCTTGTACTTCAACGCCGTGTGGTTCGCCGTCACTGATCTCGGCTGCCTGGGCGCTGGAGCCGTGGCCTTGTGGCTCGTGCGTCGCGGCCAGCCGGTCGTCACGGCACGTCTGCGAACATTTTTGGTCTGTGCCCTGATGGCCCTCGCCACGGTCTTTGTCCCTTGGCTACCGAAAGGATGGCTCTTGCTTACCGTGCTGCTAGTCGCCGGGGCCGGCGCCTTGGGCGTGTTTCCAACGTATCACGCGTTTACGCAAGATCTCACCCGACTGCATCAAGGCAAAGTCACCGGCGTGGCCGGCGTCGCGGCATGGGCCGTTTCACCCTTGGCTCAGCGGCTATTCGGCCGCCATATTGATGAGACCCATTCGTTTGACCAGGGGCTCGCCCTGGCCGGCTGCTTGCCGATCATCGCGTGTGCGCTGCTGTACCTCGCCTGGCCTCGATCGACAACCACGAAGGAGATGTGACATGATCGCCCGACGTAGTTTTCTGGCGGGCGCCGCGGCCACGGTGTGCGCCGCGTCGGTTCCACTGGCTCGCGCCGCTGGGCCGCGGCGAAAGCGCGTCGCCTTTCTCGGCACCGAGGTGCGACTCTATTCGCATGCGCAGCACTTCCTTGATCGCCTGACGCTGGGATACCGCTGGCAGAGCGGCTGGCAGTCGCCGCGGCTCGATGTCGCCTCGGTATTCATCGACCAGTTCCCGAAAGGCGATCTCGCCAGGTCACGGGTCAAGAAGCACCACCTCAAACTGTATCCCACCATCGCCGAGGCGCTGACGCTGGGAGGCAATCAGCTTGCCGTGGACGGCGTCGTTCTCATTGGCGAGCATGGCGATTATCCGCTCAACGACAAGGGCCAAAAGCTCTACCCGCGGTACAAGTGGTTCAAAGAGGTCGTGAAGGTCTTCGAGGCCAGCGGCCGGTCCGTGCCAGTGTTCAACGACAAGCACCTGTCCACGACCTGGCCGCAATGTAAGGAAATGGTCGACGACGCGAAGCGGCTCGGCTTTCCGCTGCTCGCCGGTTCATCGCTCCCAGTGACCTGGCGACTGCCCGCGGTCGATGTTCCGTATGGGGCGCCGCTCGCGGAGAGCGTTTGCGTCGGCTACGGCGCTGTTGACAGCTACGATTTCCACGGGCTTGAAACCGCGCAGTGCATGTCGGAACGCCGGCGCGGCGGCGAAGTCGGAATCGAAAGCGTGCATGCCGTGCGCGGGCCCGCGCTTTGGAAAACTTTGTCCGCGCCCGACCGGGCGACGACCCGCCGTCTGCTGGTGGCGGCGCTGTGCCGGAGCCATTCCCTGCCGGTCGAGGACGGTTATGTCGATGACCCAATCAGCGTCGAGTGGGCCGAGCGCGTGTTGCCGGACACGCTCGCCTATTTTATTCAGCACCGCGACGGCTTCCGCACGACGCTGTTTCTGACGAACATCAAAGACTTCAACTACGCGGGACTGCGCAGCGATACCGACGAAATCATCTCCTGTCAGATGTTCTTGCCGATGCCTGGTTACAGCGCCACGACGGCCGATTTCTTTAACCCGCTCACAAGGCATATCGAGAATATGGTGCTCACCAACCGCGTCCCCTACTCGGTCGAACGGACGCTACTTACCTCGGGGATGACGCTGGCGGCGGTTGATTCGATTCACCAGGGCTATGTGCCAGTTCAGACCGCCGAGATGGCCGTCGCGTATCAGGGGCCGCGCGAGTCTACGTTCTGGCAGAGTTAGTCTGGACGTTGGAAACCTGGCGGCGAGCTGGCTCAAGCCTATGGCTCCGCCGGTTCATTCCTTCCTTTTTTTGGCGTTTTGTCGCGAAACTCATTTTTGGTGACACAATTCGCCTTTTGGCTGACTTGCGCTGATCGCGTATCATGTAATCGCTTGCCACGACACGGGTTGCGAATTGTGTCGGCGACGGAAGGTCTTTTCCTACGGGCGACTTTCTTCGCGTTTGGTCATGAAAGAACTCGTGACAGAAAGAGGGTCGGCTGCCAATCAAGGCGTATCGAGAGCGTGACGCGGCGGATCAAAGGAACGCGCGTTAAGGAGGCAATCAAATTGCCAAAGAGCATCGTGGCCCAATGTACACTAAATGGGGCTGAAGTGCCAGAGGCGTTTTTAGCCATTTGAAAAGAGCGCGGTCTGCTGCACGAGCCGACGCACGCTGGTCTTGGACATCCTTCCCAGGAACAGGAAGCTCTCGCTGGTTCTGAAGCTAATAGCCTTTGCGGTCTTCTGTTCTGAGTAATTCGATGCAACAAACAGAAGGCCGCAGAGGACGCAAAGAAATGACGGCGCTGCTTACGTGTTGAATAAGAGGACTGGTGGCCCCTTTCGTCCCCCTTGTGATCTTGCCCGCCGCGGGTCAGCGTTCCAGAATGGTCAGGTAATCCGGAGGAACGTGGTCCGTCAGCCACACGTGGTTGCCTGTCACGAAGAATTCATGGCCGGCGGCGAGCATTTGTTTCGCGTCAATTCTTAGCAGCGCCGGCTTGCCATGTCGCATGCCGACTTGCAGCATCGTCTCTTGATTGGTGGACAGGTGCACGTGATGCCGCCGGCCCTTCAGCAGGCCCTGCTCTAAAATGGAGTCGAGGTACTTGGTCGCCGTTCCGTGGTACAGTTGGTCGGGCGGGGTGGCGGGCTCGTAGCCAAGGTCAACCTCCGCGGAATGCCCTTGCCGGGCGCGGATTCGCGAGCGGTCGTCCGAGAACTCGAATCGTTGCTTGTCGTTTTCGGCGACAACTCTCTCGATGACTTCCAGAGTGACCGCGTCTCCCGTCCGGCGGAGCGCATCGAGCAAGTCGTTAAGATCGAGCCATCCTCCGTGATGGAGCTCGAGCCCCACGGAATCCGGGCGATGGCGCAGGATGTAGCTGAGGCGCTTGCTGATCTTCTTAAGTTCTTGTGCGTTCATTTTCTTTTCCTGATGACTGCCAACACTCACGCCGCGGCATCCTTGCGAGGTGTTTTTAAGAGATCGAACCGAAGCGTTTAGCCGCGCGTCCGATTGTGGTGATGCTCCTGCACTGCAAATAATCCAGCCAAGAGTTTCAAATCCGCCATGAAGCCTCGCCGCTTGAGCCAGGTCAGAACATCTGCCAGCGGCACTTCGTGGATTGTTATGTCCTCGCTGTGATCGCCGCCGCCTGGCCCTGTTCGCGTCAGCTCTTCGGCCAGGAACAGCGTAATCGACTCGTCGGTCAGGCCGGGCGATGAATAGCCGCTCACTAGCTCGGTCCAGCGTTCGGCGACGTAGCCGGTTTCCTCGAGCAACTCTCGATGGGCGGCTTCCAGGAGCGTTTCGTTTTCCTTGCCGGCAATGTCGCCGCTGAGACCGGCCGGGAGTTCAACAACCTTGCGGTTCACCGGCGGGCGATACTGTTCAACAAGCACGACTTCGCCGGCGGCATTCACGGCCACAATGCCGACGGCTGATTTGTCGGTCTTTCTCGTGGCGTACTCCCAACCGCCTCGTTTGCACATCGACAGATGCTGGCCTTTGTAAACTGTGGTGGAATCTCTGTTGGTCATCGTTTGTTCCTTACCGGCTTGTGACGGCGAGGCCTGGATTCTATGCCTACGTGGTCGAGTGAGGCCGCCAGCGCATGTCTTCTCGCTCCTAAATAACCATGATGCCGCGTGCCCACATCAGGTCCAGGGCTTTTTCACAGTCACCCGGGACAAGTTCAACACCTCGGCAACCTTCAGCAATCACACGCGTGTTGAACGCCAACGCGGCGGCGTCCAGTGCGGTAGCCTTCACGCAGTAGTCAGTCGCGAGTCCCATAACATCGACGCCCGTGACGGCGCGCTGCCGCAGGTAAGCCTCAAGTCCCGTCGCCTTCCGGCGGCCGTTGTCGAAAAATCCGCTGTAGCTGTCGATCCGTCGATCGGTTCCCTTGCGGACAACATGCTGGATGCCGCGGACGTTCAGCTCGGCGGCCAATTCGGCCCCCGGAGTGTTCTCGACGCAATGGTCCGGCCAGAGCGTCTGCTCAAGTCCATCGACGTCGATCACCTCGCCGACGGATCGCCCCGGGTGCTGACTGGCAAACGACTGGTGATCCGCCGGGTGCCAGTCTTGCGTCGCGACGACCAGGTCGTACTGCGGCATCAAACGATTGGCCACCGGCACGACTTCGTCACCGTGCGGAACCGCCAGAGCCCCGCCGGGGAGGAAATCGTTCTGGATGTCAACGAGGATTAGGGCCTGCATTTCAAGGGACACTCCATGGTTGTCAGTACGGCGGCAATAGGCGGCGTAAGCCAAGACCGAGCACAATCAGTGCAAAGACCGCATTGCGCGGCAACGTTGCTAACCAATGCATTGGCGGCGGGGTCGCGGAGCCATGGCCGGAGCAATTGGTAACGAGCGCCCGCGCTAGCTCCTGTATCCACCTCACGGTGCGCGGCCAGTCGTTGAGCTTCATGATCCAGTCTTGGGGTATCGCCGCATCGCCGAGATTGGCCGCCGCGATTGCTCCGGTAATCGCGGCTACGCTGTCCGTGTCGCCGCCGAGCAAGACAGCGCTGGTCACGCATCGTCGGAAATCTTTCGGCGTCGCAGCCCAACAATAGAGCGCCGCCGGGACGGTCTCATTGACGTAGCCACTTACGCCGCGCGACCAACCCAGCGCATTGGCAAAATTGGCGGGACTCAAGCCGTCTTCCAATGATTTGCAGGCCCACGTCAGTCGTTCACGCAACTCTTCTCCTTGAACGGACGCCGCTTCCCGGCGCAAAAAATCGATTGGCGTTGTATCGTCGCCTGCTGCCATCAACCTGGCTGCGCGCGCGATCACCAGGGCGCCTTCCTCCGCCTTTGGATCGGTGTGGGTCAATCTCGTAGAGCGCCGCACC
>JAICUM010000239.1 GCA_025935855.1 Pirellulales bacterium
GTCGCGGCGATGGATTATCTCGCCGCCCGCGGCGTCACTGCCGTACACCATATGGGCAGTTGGGGCGACCTGGAAGTCTTCCGCCTCGCCCATCAGCGCGGCGTGATGAAGACGCGCATCTACGCCTGCACGCCGCTTGCCCAATGGAAGCGGCTGGCCGACGAAGTCGCCGGGCAAGGCCGCGGCGATGATTGGCTCCGCATCGGCGGCCTTAAAGGCTTCGTGGACGGCTCGCTCGGCTCGCACACCGCGGCAATGCTCGCGGCCTTTAACGACGCCCCGAAAGACACGGGGCTGCTGGTGAACACAACGGATGACCTCGAAGCGTGGACCGCCGCCGCGGACGCCGCGGGTTTGCAGGTAATGGTCCACGCCATCGGCGATCGTGCCATCCGCCTGCAGCTCGACATTTACGAGCGCGTTGCACAGCAAAACGGCCCGCGCGACCGCCGTTTCCGTATCGAGCATGCCCAGCACATCGACCCTGAGGACGTTCCGCGGTTCGGCAAGCTCGGCGTGATCGCCAGCATGCAGCCGTACCACTGCATCGACGACGGCCGCTGGGCCGAGCGCGTCATCGGGGCCCGCCGCAGCGAAACAAGCTACGCCTTCCGCTCGCTGCTGGACACCGGCGCCCGGCTGGCCTTCGGCAGCGATTGGTACGTCGCCCCGGCGACGCCGCTGGAAGGCATCTACGCCGCGGCGACGCGCCGCACGCTCGACGGCAAGCACCCCGACGGTTGGGTCCCGGCCCAAAAGATTTCGGTCGAGGAAGCACTCCGCGCGTACACTTCCGATGCCGCCTACGCCGCGTTCCAGGAAAAGTCGCTCGGCACCCTCGAACCTGGCAAGCTCGCCGACCTCGTGATCATCGACCGCGACATCACCAAGGCCAAGCCGGAAGACCTCAACAAAGCGCACATCAAACTAACCATGGTCGCCGGCAAAGTCGTCTACCAAGCCCCCACAAGTCCGTCGCCCGCCAAAAACTGAGCCGCCCCTTGCGGTGTGCCATGCCCACGGAGGTCCTCCGACGTGGGCATGAGCTGTGACTCCTTTACATGCCTACGAAGACGTGAGCATGCCACCCGTCCGCAATCCGAAATCCGCAATCCCCCTTGCCCCAGCTCAGCCTCACCGACGTCACGCTGGCCTACGCCGGCCCGCCCCTGCTCGACGGCGTCACCGTGCAGATCGAACTTGGCGAGTGCATCGGCCTCCTAGGCCGCAACGGCGCCGGCAAAACCAGCTTCATGCGGCTGCTCGCCGGCGGCGAAAAGCCGGACCACGGGGCCATCGAGCTGGCGCCCGGCACGCGCGTGTCTTTGTTGCCGCAGGACGTGCCGGCCGAGATTCACGGCTCGGTTCAATTTGTTGTCGCCGCCGGCGTTTCCCACGATGCGACGCGGCATGAAACCGAATGGGAAGAAGCCCGCCGCATCGACCGCACGCTGCGCGACATGCAGCTCGACGGCGCCGCCGACTTCCGCTCGCTGTCCACCGGCATGCAGCGTCGTGTGCTGCTGGCCCAAGCCATCGCCGGCCAGCCGGACGTGCTGCTGCTCGACGAGCCGACGAACCACCTCGACATCCCGTCGATCGAATGGCTCGAAGATTTTCTGTCGCGCTGGAAAAACACGCTGCTGTTCGTCACGCACGACCGGGCGTTCCTCACGCGGCTCGCCCAGCGGATTCTCGAAATCGACCGCGGCAAGGTTTTCGACTGGTCGTGCGACTACCCGACGTTCCTCGTCCGCAAGGAAGCGGCCCTGGCTGCCGAGGAGAAGCAGAACGCGCTGTTCGACAAGAAGCTGGCTCAGGAAGAAGCGTGGATTCGCCAGGGCATCAAGGCCCGCCGCACGCGTAACGAGGGCCGCGTGCGGGCGCTTAAGGAGCTTCGCCGCGTTCGGCAGGACCGCCGCGACCGCCTGGGCAACGTGCAGCTTGAAATCGACGATGGCCAGCGCAGTGGCGCCCTGGTGCTGAAGGCCGAGCAGGCCTCCTTCGGCTACGAAGGCCGGCCGGTGGTTCAGAACGTGACGACGACCGTCATGCGCGGCGACAAGGTGGGCGTCATCGGCCCGAACGGCGCCGGCAAATCGACGCTGCTCCGCGGCCTGCTGGGCGACTTGCCGCCGCTATCCGGCACGGTCCGCCAGGGCACGAATCTGCAGATCGCCTATTTCGATCAAACGCGCGAGCAGCTCGACCTGGAGAAGACTGCCGAGGAAAACGTCGGCCGCGGCAAAACTAGCGTGACCGTCGCCGGCAAGACGCGGCACATCATCGGCTACCTGCAGGATTTTCTGTTCACGCCGGAGCAGGCTCGCTCGCCGATCCGCAATTTCTCCGGCGGCCAGCGAAACCGTCTGCTCCTCGCCCGGCTGTTCGCGACTTCCGCGAATCTGCTCGTGCTGGACGAGCCGACGAACGACTTGGACGCCGAGACGCTGGAACTATTGGAGGAGCGGTTGGTCGCTTACGAAGGCACGATTTTGTTGGTAAGCCACGACCGCGAGTTCCTGAACAACGTCGTCACCAGCTCGCTGGTGTTCGAGGGCGACGCGGTCAAGGAATACGTCGGCGGCTACGACGACTGGGTGCGGCAGCGTTCGCAAACCGCAAAAACGGTTAGTGAACAACCGGCACAAAAGCCGTCGTCGTCGCCGGCGGCTGTAAAAGAAGCGAACGCACCGGCAAGGCCGAAAAAGCTGACGTACAAGGATCAGCGCGAGCTGGAACTACTGCCGGCGCGAATTGAAGGGCTGGAGTCCAAAATCGCCGAACTGCACGCCGAAATGGCGGCGCCCGACTTCTACAAGCAGCCGGGCGACGTGATTGCCGCGCGAACCCAAGTCTTGCGGCAGTTTGAAAACGATCTCGCCGCCGCGTTCGCGCGTTGGGAGCAACTCGAAGCTTGAACCGGATGCTAGCGCATTCCGGCTGATTTGATCAGCCGCGCCCACGCAGGTGCCACTGCTGGCTTGCCAGCAGTGCGAAGCGGGTACCCGGCGCCCACTGCTGGACAAGCCAGCAGTGGCACCCGAGGTCCGTTTGGCTTACTGAACATTAATAGCCATCAGTTCCAAAACCGGCGGTCGAGCATGCGGTAGTTCACCGCTTCGCCGACGTGGTCCTGGCTGATTTCGTCGGAATCGTCGAGGTCGGCGATCGTGCGGGCCACTCGCAGGATCTTGTCGTGGGCGCGAGCCGACAGGCCTTGCTCGTTCACGCTGGATTCCAGCATGTCGCGGCTGGCGGCGTCGAGCTGGCACACTTGCCGCACTTGCCGGCTGGTCATCTGGCCGTTGGTCTTCTTCGCGGAGCCGTTGAACCGCTCCGCCTGCCGCCGCCGAGCTGATTCGACTTGCTGCCGCATGGCGGCGCTGTCCGTCCCGCGCGGCCCGGTCGAAAGCTCCTTGAACGGACCGGCCGCCACTTCGATATGGATGTCGATGCGGTCCAAGAGCGGCCCGCTCATTTTGGACATATAGCGCTCAATCTGCGGTACGGAGCAGTGGCACTCCCGCCGCGGATCATTGCGATACCCGCAGGGGCATGGATTGAGCGACGCCAGCAGCATGAAATCCGCGGGAAACTCCGTCGCCCGCAGCGCCCGGCTGATCGACACGGTGCCGTCCTCGAGCGGCTGGCGGAGCACTTCGAGCGTGGTGCGGTTGAACTCCGGCAGCTCGTCGAGAAACAACACGCCGTTGTGGGCGAGGCTGATTTCCCCCGGCGCGGGCGTTGAACCGCCGCCGACCAGTCCCGCGTTGGAAATCGTGTGGTGCGGCGCCCGGAACGGCCGGCGAACCATCAGCGGCCGGCCCGGCGGCAGCTTGCCCATCGCGCTGTAAATTCGGCTGGTTTCAATCGACTCTTCGGCGGTTAGCTGCGGCAGGATCGTCGGCACGCGCTTGGCCAGCATCGTCTTGCCGGCGCCGGGCGGGCCGACCATTAGCAAGTTGTGATTGCCGGCCGCCGCGATCGTCACGGCGCGCTTGGCCATCTCCTGCCCGCGCACGTCGGCGAAGTCTTCCTCGTACCGGCCAAGCTCCATAAACAACTCCGACACCCGCGAGGGCGCCGGTTCGATCGCGAGCTGCTCGATTAAGAACGCGGCGGCTTCGGTGAGCGTATTCACGGGGATGATGTCGATCCCGTCCACGACGGCGGCCTCGCTGGCGTTGGCGCTGGGGACGATCAAGCCGCGAACGTTGCCGGCGAGCTTCGCGGCCATCGCCATCGAGAGGGCGCCCTTCACCGGCCGCATGGTGCCATCGAGGGCCAGCTCGCCGACGATCGCGTATTGGTCTAGCAAGTCGCCGGCAATCTGCCCGCTGGCCCCCAGCAGGCCAAGGCCGATCGGCAGATCAAACGACGCCGCCTGCTTCGGCAGCTCTGCCGGGGCGAGGTTTATCACCACGCGGTTGGACGGCAGGATGAAGCCGCTGTTCACCAGGGCCCGTTCGATTCGGTGGATGCTTTCCTTGACCGCCTGCTCCGGCAGGCCGACTAGCACCGTCTTCGGCAGGGCCGCCGGTGAGACGTCGACCTCGGCGACGACCGGCAGGGCGTCGATGCCCAAGAGCGAAAAGGTGTGGAGCTTAGCGAGCATGGGCGACTAGTGTAACACGCCAACTACGTTGTGACATCTTTGCGGCGCCGAGGTTTCGGCTTCCGCGGTAACACCGAGTCGGCCACACCGCTGTTTAAGCAGGCAGGGCGACCACCGCTCCGCTAAGCCTATCAAGCACAGGGTTTTATAAAGGTCCCCCCACTCATGAACGTTCCGAAGTCCAAATCGTCTCGCAGACGTCTGTTTTCAATCGAGTCGCTGGAGGATCGCCGGCTCATGGCCGGCGACATTACGGCGCAAATGATCGGCAGCACGATTTATCTCTCAGAAGCCGCCGGGCACGCTGGCGAGGCAAGCCAAGTCGTCGTTTCGCAGCTGGCCAATGGGCACATCCGCATTGCCGGCGACACCGCTCACGGGGCCCCGAGCTCGATAAACGGCAGCGCCGCGGCAGACTTTTTGCTGCCGCCGTTCTTATCGACTCCCAGCCTGAGCGCCAACCTCGGCGCCGGCAACGACTCGCTACGAATTCTTCCCGGCGTCAAGCTGAACGCCGTGAGCTTGAACATGAGCGCCACGAACGCCGGCGTGAATGACGTTGACACGGTGGACATTCAAGGCCTCCGCACGCTGGGCGCGGTGAATATTAGCACCGGCGACGGCGTCGATAATGTGTTCGTGCAGAACTCGACGATCGGCGACGGCGTCGGCAACGACGACTTGAATATCAGCACCGGCAAGGGCTGGGATTATGTGGGCGTAGGGAACGCGAGCAGCTACAACACGATCAAGGGCAGCCTGAACATCCGGACGTACGATTCGGTGTTTGAAACGGACGGGGCAAAAGTCGAGGTGAATCTGACCACCGCGCGGGACTACATTCGCTCCTCGACCGACAATGGCCTGGACACCGTGAACCTCTTATCGGCCGTGGCCGGCCAGGACGTGGTGGTCGATACGCAGGGCGGCAAGGACACGGTGAGCGTCCGCGATTCGCAGGCGGTCGATCAGTTCTTCGTGCTGCTGGGCGACGGCGACGACTCGCTCAGCTTGAGCTACGTGCGGGCCAATACGCTGTTCGCCGACGGCGGCGCCGGCACGGATTCGCTGGTGCACCAATACGACGCGCCAACCAATGGAACGGCGTTCCAAGGGTTCGAGAAGATCAATGGCGTGTCGTTATTCCAGCCCCACTCGGGAACCGCCGGCCGGGCGAGCCTCGCGAAGTGACTCGCCGTTGGGTAATCGCAGATGAGACTGAAGGCGCTGCTCGCTGCACGTCGGCGAGGGACGCCTTTTTTGTTCTTCATTGAAGTCGCTGGCAACAGGGGGTTTTTTCCGATTTTTCCTGTTTCGAGTGCAAATTGAAAAAATCGAGCGAGGGAAAAAACTCGGGGCGTGAATTGGGGTGAAAAGCGTCGGGAGGTCGGGTTTTGCTGGGCTTGCGCCCGATGTGCGGAGTGGAGTTTTTTCCGCCGGGGCGGTTCGTGGGGCGGAAAAAACGGAAGATTCGGGGCCTGGCGGCGAACAAGCGCGTGAGGCGTGCGCAGTAGGTCCCTTCTGCCGGAAGGAACCTGCTCGAAAGCGTTGGCGATTTACGCCGGCGGAGGTCCCGCTCGGCAAGCGGGACCTACTGAGTGGACGGCAGTATACTAGGCCGCGCGGCTGATTTCTAGAAGTATCTTAAAGCCGGTTTGGGGAACCGGACAGTAGCGCGTGCCGGCTAATTCGTGGACGACCGCTACAAATCAAACTGGAGGCTTTGATGATTGTCACGACGGGTAATGAGATTGAAGGGCATGTCATCACCGGGTACCTGGGCGTCATCCGCGGCATCGTCGTGCGGTCGCCGAATATTGCGCAGGGATTGATCGGCGGGCTGAAGCAAATCATCGGCGGCAACATCGAGGCGTTCGCCGACGTGTGCGAGGCGGCGCGGCGGGAGGCGTACGACCGGATGGTCCAACATGCCGAGGAAGTGGGCGCCGACGCGGTGATCGGCATGCGGTACGACGCGACTGAGTTCGCCACCAACGCGACCGAGGTGCTGGCCTACGGCACGGCGGTGACGGTGGCGGCGCTGGAGCAGGCGTGAAGGACGGTTTGAATGCTCGTCGTGTTTTGGCTCAGCTTGAAATCCGGAGGTAGCGGCGCCCGTGTACCAAGGGCTCACTGGCAAAATGCCAGTGGCACCCGGCGTTTCATGGTTCGGCGCCTTACCAGAAAATGGTGGTGCTAATGTCGGTGATGCCCAAGGCTTCCATTTTTTGCCGGGTCAGTTGGGCTTGCGGCGCGGAGCTGCTGTCGGGGAGCGGGCCGATCGTGAGCCGGCCCTTCGTGGGTCGGCGTTGCCAAAGATGGTCGCGGTAGTTGTTGGCCAACTCAACCTTTCCGCCGAGGAGTTCGATTTCGTGGACTTGGCGCAGGATGTTTTGGCGGCGCCACTGGCTGTAGCCCGCGAATAGAATTACCAGCGTAGATGCCGCGAACAGGAACTTCAGCGAAAAACGCTTCATGGCTTCGCCTAATACAAATTGCGAGTCGTGATTTCCGTGATTCCCATGGTCTTCATTCGACTCTCGGATTCCCTCGCGCGCCGCAAATTTTCCGTGTCCGCCCAAGGCCCGATAGTCTTTTGTCCTTTGGTGGGATACCGCTGCCACAGGTAGTCTCGAAGTTCGTTTGGCAAAGTGACCTGCCCGCCAAGCTGTTCAATTTCCTTCACCTGCCGCAAGATGTTCTGCCGCCGACACTGGCTGTATCCAAGGAACACTGCCAGGAAGGTGACCAGAAGCAATATCGCTTTGAGAGAGAATCGCATGGCTTCACCTATTACGCCAATAACTTCTCAATTCCCATTTCTTTGAGGCGGGGCCGTCCGCCGCTTAGATGTA